>CANRNM010000069.1 GCA_947631975.1 uncultured Clostridia bacterium | reverse complement strand
CGGTGTTGTGGCATATGTTGTGTATCAGTATGATACTGATACCTATGCCGTATATAACGGCGTAACGGGAGATATAAGTCTGACAGACGATACAACGCTTTATGACTGGAATTATACCGGAGCATAATTAAAATTAAACAGGGCGAAAGCCCTGTTTTTTTGTTGCGGGGCGGATATTTCCCTCCACAACATTTTGGGACAGTCCCGCAGCATACAAAGCATATTGACTGTCAATAGGTTAATAATGTATTTCTACATAGTGCAGACAATAGCCATTTTCGGGACGGTCCCTGTTGACGTTAGGTAGTGTATTTTTTAACCCTTCAGTCGCCTATTCGTATATCAGAACTTTCCCTTCGGGAAAGCGATGCCTAACGGCATCGTCAGCACTTTCGGCGTTGCCGAAAGACGACATTCTGTCGTCCGATAAATCTTTCGGTGCAATTCGGATTAATCTTTCCGATTCAAATGACAGCTTCCCTGCATTGCACCGAAAGATTTATCATTGTATTTTGTTTACAAAATACACTTAGACGCCGCCTAAAGTTGGGGACAGTCCCGGCTTCGCAGGACAGTCCCCTTTGACCGATAGGAACAGTAAAACAGGGCGGCGGCTTTCGACGAAGCCGAAAGTGCTGACTTCGCAAGGACGCCTTATAGTGTTGCGCCCTACGGGCGGAAAGTATTTCGTTCAATATTACAAACACTATAAGCCGTCCTTTAGCCCGATAGGGCTAAGGGAAGGGGGACCGCGTTAGCGGTGGAAGGGTCAGTTTAACATATGCTCGCAGGTATACGGGGCGAGGGCAATTCTTATAAAGAAGCCCTTATCATGCTTACAGACGGGGCATATCTCAAGGGCATTTTTGCCCTTATAGACATAACCGCAGTTGAGGCACATCCACTCGGTCTCGACATCGCTCACAAAGAGCTTATCATTCTCCAGAAGGTCGGCGAGCTTAGCAAAGCGGCTGCCATGCACCTTTTCGATATTGGCTATATTATAGAAAATGTTTGCTATCCTGCCGAAGCCTTCCTCCTTGGCTATATCGCCGAACTGCTTATAGTCGTGCTCGTATTCCTGCATTTCGTTATGGGCAGCGGCTCGGAGCATATCCAAAACGCTGCTGTAGATGTCAACGGGATAGCTGCCGTCTATCTGTATATTTTGTCCGCCCAGGTCCTTGAGACAGTCGTAATATACCTTGGCGTGCGCTTCCTCCTGCTTGGCAGTAAATTCAAATACCGCCTCGATGACATAAAGTCCGTTTTTCTGCGCTTCCTTTGCCGAGAAGATGTAGCGGTTGCGGGCTTGGGATTCGCCCGCAAAGGCGCGCATGAGGTTTTGTTTGGTTTTGCTTTGTGCGAAGTCCATGTGAATCCTCCTTGTTGGGTTTTTGATGTATTGTTATGTGTAGGGGAGACCTTCGGTCTCCCGCGGGCGAGCAATGCTCGCCCCTACATAAAAAGTTAGTGCCTATTATAAAGTTTTAATCACCTTTATGTGTGTTAGAAATCTCCTTGCATGTAGGGGAGACCTTCGGTCTCCCGCGGGCGAGCAATGCTCGCCCCTACATGATAGGTAGTGCTATAGTGCTGTTGTATTGTGTTAAGTTGGGGACAGTCCCGGCTTCGCAGGACAGTCCCCGTTACCGTTAGGTATTGGCTGTATTTTTCGGAAAAGTCCCCGTTACCGGTAAGTATGGGCTGTATGGGGACTGTCCCTAAAATGAACAATAGGCAGTCTTGAATGGTATTGTATATGTGTATTATAGCATAAAGGTGTGTATATACAGGGACTGTCCCTAAATTTATTATTTTGCTCATCTACGATTATTATTAAAATTTTTTAGAAAATTATACATTTTTAATGACAAAATACAAATTTTGTTTTATACTATAAATATTGGAGGTAGAGAAAATGAGCACAAGCATAACATACATCAATCACAGCGGATTCTGCGTTGAGACGGAAAGCTGTTATTTACTTTTTGATTATTTCAATGGGGAGATGCCCGAGTTTACGGACAAGCCCATATATATCTTTTCGAGCCACGGACATCAGGATCACTTCAACAGGGAGATATTCAATGTGTTCGACAGTGATAGAGTGAAATATATACTCTCGGGCGACATAAAGAAAAGGGTAAAGACAATCGACACGCCCATGCTCTTTGTATATCCAAGAAAGGAATACGAGGTGGACAATATAAAGGTCAAGACGTTGCGTTCGACGGATTTGGGCGTAGCTTTCCTGGTGGATGTGGACGGACTGAAAATATATCACGGCGGAGATCTTAACTGCTGGATGTGGCACGAGGAAAACAGGCAGTACAACAACAACATGAAAAACAACTACGAAAGAGAGATAAACGGAATAAAGGGCACGGAGATAGACATTGCCTTTGTTCCGCTTGACCCAAGGCAGGAGGACTATTACGACATGGGCATAAAATATCTGCTGAAGCAATGCCAAGTGTCGCATATTTTCCCCATGCATATGTGGGAGGAATACAACATACAGGATAAATTTGTAACAGATAATGCGGAGCTGCTTGCGGGAAGCGAATTTCACAAGATAAGTCAAAAAAATGAAAATTGGAGGATATAAAAATGCAGTTTAAAATGGTGCACGAAAACTACAACGTGGCGGATATAAACAAATCTACGGAGTTTTACGCCAAGGCGCTTGGGCTTAAGGAGGTCAGAAGAAAGACAGCCGAGGACGGAAGCTATATAATTGTGTTTATGTCGAATGAAAACTCGGAGTTCGAGCTGGAACTGACATGGCTTAGAGACATAGACAGACCGTATGACTTGGGCGACTGCGAGTTTCATCTGGCTTTCAGAGTGGACGACTACGATGCGGCATATAAGCTCCACAAGGAAATGGGCTGTATATGCTTTGAAAATCCCAAAATGGGCATTTATTTCATAGAGGACCCGGACGGATATTGGCTTGAGATTGTGCCGACAAGGAAATAAAAAGGGTGGGGCAATGCTTTACAGAATAAAGGACAAGAGGATAATAATAACGGACGAGAGCTTCAACGGAAGCGATGAGAATGTTATACTGCTGACAAATTCGCAGGAATACGAGGCGCTTTCGCTCAAGTACGAGGACATAAGAATAACGAGGCGGGCGAAAATGAAGGGCTATACGCAGCCCGAAATGCACGGAAAGGGGATATATATCACCTTCGCCGTGCCGTCAAAGCTTTCGCCGAGCGTTAAAAACTGCTTTGAGTGCATAGCGCAGAAAAACAGGCTAATTATAATTGACGACGACGGTTATGCCGAAAAGCTGTCGGACGCGCTTTTTGACAAGGCTGCGGATATGGATATGAGCACGGGAAAATTTCTGGGCGCAATTATGAATGAAATCGTGGCGCAGGATCTTATTTTTCTGGAGGGCATAGAGGAGAAGCTCATAAAGACCGAGGAAAAAATAATCGCCGATGAGTTCGAGAAGTTCAATGCCAGACTGTCGGAGATAAAGCACTATTTGAGGGCATATTACAGGCATTATTCGCAGCTTCTTAATCTCTGCGACAATATGCTGACGGCAGGGAACATTTTTGACAGCGAGGAAATGGAAGGGTTCAGGCTGTTTTCGCAGAGGGTGGAAAGGCTCAAGAGCGAAACAGAGATAATGCGGGAATATTCCATGCAGGTCCAGGATATGTACCAAGCCGAAATAGGCGTGAGACAGAACGATATAATGAAGACGCTGACTATAGTTACGACGGTGATACTGCCGCTTTCGCTCATCGCGGGGTGGTACGGTATGAACTTTAAATATATGCCCGAGCTTGGTATGAGGTATGGGTATGCGGCGGTGATTGTCGTGTCGGTGATAGTTGTTGCGGGGTGCGTTGTGTTGTTTAAGAGGAAGAAATATTTTTAAATGCATAAGTTGGGGACAGTCCCGGCTTCGCAGGACAGTCCCCGTTATCACAGTCAATTCTGCGGGCAACCAAAGGCTGACCGTATCACTTTGTGATACTGCTCGCTCATGCAACCAAGGGTCGCCCCTACAATGAAGGCAGTGCTGTTGCTTATTGCGGGCGTGCAATGCACGCCCCTACATGGAAAGTAGTCATATTTTATATTTGTTAACTATTATTATCAAAGGCAATACATTATATTGTTGGAAAGCCTCCCTCTGTGAGGGAGGTGGCAGACGAAGTCTGACGGAGGGAGTAAAATGTTAATTAATAACGCATTCTCCCTCAGTCGCCCTACGGGTATCAGAACTTTCCCTTCGGGAAAGCGATGCCTAACGGCATCGTCGGATTAATCTTTCCGATTCAAATGCCAGCTCCCTCCCGGAGGGAGCCTTTGATATGAATATATTTTTTACAGCAAAAAAGGGCAGGTGAACTGCCCTTTAATTTTAGTTATGTATTAGCCGAAATATCTCTTGAGAAGTCCCTGGAAGGCACAGCCGTGTCTTGCTTCATCCTTTGCCATCTCGTGAACTGTATCGTGGATAGCGTCGAGGTTTGCCTTCTTAGCTGCGATAGCAAGGTCAAGCTTGCCCTGTGTAGCGCCGTTCTCTGCCATAACTCTTAATTCGAGGTTCTTCTTTGTGGAAGGTGTAACAACCTCGCCGAGCATTTCCGCAAACTTAGCTGCGTGCTCTGCTTCTTCATAAGCTATTCTCTTGTAAGCCTCTGCAACCTCGGGGTAGCCCTCTCTGTCGGCAACTCTGCTCATTGCAAGATACATGCCTACCTCGGAGCACTCGCCTGCAAAGTTCTCTCTGAGACCCTTAACTATTTCTTCGTCAACGCCGTCGATGATGCCGACTTCATGCTGACAAGCCCATGAAAGACCTTCCTGTACCTCGTTGAACTTTGATGCGGGAGCGCCGCATAATGGACACTTCTCGGGAGCCTCGGGTCCCTCGTGAACATAACCGCATACTGAACATACAAATTTCTTCATATAGATATCCTCCTTAAATAAGAATAATTATTACTTATAGTAATATACTAACATTTCAGCATATTTTTGTCAATAATATTTTTGAAATAAAGCGCAAAACGAAAAAAATTCTTAAATATTTAATTTGCATTGAAACATCTTTACAAATATGTTAAAATTAAAAAAGGAGGTGGTATAATAATGTTATTTGACTGGAAGCAGGCTTTACTTCCATATGAACAGGCAGTTGACGAGCTGGTAATAAAATTTAAGGGCATCAGGCGCGAATATCAGAACGCAAACATGATATCGCCCATAGAGGATGTTCACGGGAGAGTTAAAACGGTCGCCAGCATAATCGAAAAAGCCAACAGACGAAATATTCCGCTTGATAAAGCGATAACAAGCCTTGAGGACATTGCGGGAATAAGGATAATTTGCCGCTTTGTAGAGGATATATATGAAGTAATAAATCTCATAAGAAAAAGAGACGGAGCCGACCTTTTCATAATCGAGGAGGAGGACTACATAACCAATAAAAAGGCAAGCGGCTACAGAAGCTATCACATAACTATCAATTATCCCATGTTTGTGCAGGGAGAATACAAGAAAATAAAGTGCGAGCTGCAGATAAGAACGCTTGCCATGAATTTCTGGGCTACTATCGAACATTCTTTGAGATATAAATTCAACAGAAATATACCCCCGGAGATAAAAAATAGGCTTACGGTGTGCGCAGAAGCGGCGTATAAGCTTGATGAGGAAATGGACAAAATAAAAGAGGATCTGCTGGAATCTCAACAGTTTTTGGAGGTCAAGGAGCAGATACTCGACAGGATATTATACAATATTCACGAGCTTTACAGCCGTTCGGGCATAAAATCCAACGAATACAACTACAAGTTTATAAAGCTCTATCAGGAGGGCAACCTCGATAAGCTGAGGGAGTTCAACTCGGAGCTGGAGACACTGCTTGCGGAAACCGCCGATACAAACGGAATATCATAAAAACGGAGGAAGTATTATGGCAAAGAATCCCATTGTTACATTTGAATTTGAGGACGGAGCGAAAATAAAGGCGGAGCTCTATCCCGATGTTGCGCCCAATACCGTCAATAATTTCATAAGCCTTGTAAAGCATAATTTTTACGACGGACTTATTTTTCACAGGGTCATAAACGGCTTTATGATACAGGGCGGATGTCCCGACGGCAACGGCATGGGCGGTCCCGGCTACAGCATAAAGGGTGAATTCAGCGCAAACGGCTTTGAAAACAGCTTAAAGCATACGGCAGGCGTTTTGTCCATGGCAAGGGCTATGGCACCCAATTCCGCAGGCTCGCAGTTTTTTATAATGCACAAGGACGCGCCTCATCTTGACGGCCAGTATGCCGCTTTCGGCAAGGTTATGGAGGGTATGGAGATAGTGAACGACATAGCCGAAGTGGCTACGGATTTTATGGATAAGCCCGTTATGGACGTTGTTATAAAGTCCGTGAGCGTGGATACCGACGGAGTTGACTATCCTGAGCCCGAAAAAATGTGATTCTAATCAAATTCTAATTTTTTGTTAATGGGCTTTTAAAGCAATAAGAGTAATATGATATACGGACGAGTGCAGTCGTCCGTATTATGCTTTTAAGAGGTGAATCAATATGAATAATTCAATAAAGGTACTTGTTGTTGAGGACGAAAGCAAGCTTGCCAGATTTATGGAGCTGGAGCTGGAGCACGAGGGCTACAAGGTGGCTATCGCGGAGGACGGCAAGGAAGCCATAGACAAATACTTTGCGGAGGAGCCCGATGTGGTGCTTTTAGACCTTATGCTTCCGCAGCTCAACGGCATTGAGGTTTGCAGAAGGATAAGAAAGGAATCGGCGGATGTGCCCATTATTATGATCACCGCGAAGGGCGAGACAATGGACAAAATAGCAGGACTTGACAGCGGAGCGGACGATTACATGACAAAGCCATTCGCCGTGGAGGAGCTGTTTGCAAGGATAAGGGCTGCTCTAAGGAGAAGGACGGACAAAGCCGAGGAAAACAATAATAATATTCTTACGCTTAAAAATCTGACTATCGACCTGGCAAGGCATACCGTTAAATTTGACAACAACGATATTGAGCTTACAAAGAGGGAATTTGAGCTGCTTGTGTATCTTGTGCAGAACAAGAACATTGTTATATCAAGAGAACAGATATTGAATAAAGTGTGGGGATATGACTACATAGGCGAAACAAATGTCGTGGACGTGTATATAAGGTATCTTAGGACAAAAATTGACGACAAATACGGAGTTAAGCTTTTACATACAATAAGAGGTGTGGGTTATTTTGCAAAGGATGAGGACTAAGCTGACGGGCTTCTACGGTAAAATGCCTATCGGCACAAAAATTGCTTTTATATATTCGTGCGTCTTTATGGTGATGATAATAGTTGTGTCCATACTGGCGCTTCTTAACATGTGCTTGACTTATTCAAGCGTGTCTAAAAAAGAGATAAACAGCGCCGCCGATAGGATAGAAAGCTATATTGTGTCGGGAGAAAGCCTGGACAGGAAAAGCCTAAGAGATGTAATAGACAATCCGTATATTGATGTAAAGATATTCAAGAGAGGCGGCGAGCCCGAGCTTAATTTCGGCACTATGAAGCGCCCGCAGGACTTTCCTGCGCCCGACAACAAAATGGGACCTTACGGCAAGGACTCATACGGCAAGAACAGCATAGACAACGACTGGTATATGACTATGCACAGAGTCCTGCAGGTGAACAACGAAATATACGATATAATGATATTCCGCAAATACAACAATGAATACAAGGTCATAAATATTTGCGTGGCAATAATAATTATAACGAACATTATTTCAATACTTGTAGCCGTGCTGGTGGGAAAATATATATGCAGAAAAATGCTTGCGCCCGTTATGGATGTAACAAATACTGCCGAAAACATCAGCCTATATGACCTTTCCAAAAGAATTGCAATACCCGAGGCTGACGACGAAATAAAAAACCTGGTGATAACCTTCAACGACATGATAGAGAGGCTTCAAGAGAGCTTCAACAAGGAAAACAGGTTTATTTCCGACGCCTCGCACGAACTTAAAACACCCATAGCCATAATACAGGGCTATATAAACATGATGGACAGATGGGGCAAGGACGACCCGGAAATACTGAATGAGTCCATAGAATCCATAAAGTCCGAAACGGAACACATAAACAAGCTTATACAACAGCTTTTATATCTCGCCAGAGACCTTCAGGGAAGCAATGAGATAAATTTTGAGGATATACTTTTAAACGAGACTGCGGAGGAAGTCAAAAAGGAGATAGAGATTGCGGACCCCGACATAGACACGGAGTTTGTAAACGAGTACGGAGGAGACATAAGGCTGAATACCGATGTGCATCTTCTTAAACAGCTGATATGGATATTTGCCGACAACGGCATAAAGTACTCGGGCGACAAAAAGTGCAGAATAGTCATAAAAACGGGATATAAAGACGGTTCGGCTTATTTTTCGGTGTCGGACAACGGCATAGGTATACCCGAGGAGGATATCGACAAAATATTTGACAGGTTTTACAGATATGACAAATCACGCAATAAGGCTATAGAGGGAAACGGTCTGGGACTTTCCATAGCAGCTTCTATAGCAAAACAGCTCAAGGCGAAAATCGAAGTCAGCTCAAAGGTGGGCGAGGGCAGTACATTCAGTGTTATTTTTGATAAAAGCAAAGTGTTGTAACAAATAAAATAATACTTATTTGTTACATATTTTACTTTTTTATTACAATCGTCTGAATTCTGTTACAAATTTGCGGAAATATGCTATAATCATATTCTGAAAGGAGTGTGAGTATTTTGCGCTTTAAAGTGGGGTTATTGTCTGCATTGATAGCCGTTAACGTTATTTCATGCAATGTAATGGCTGCAAACAGATATATAGACATGATAATCAGATATGACTACAGCGACCACAGATACAATGCCGAGGAGGTTTTTGTGGCGATAGACGGTAAAAAGCTTACAAACCTGACAATGCCGCCTATAATATTGAACGGCTATACTCTCGTTCCTGCGAGAGAGGTTTTTGAAGGCATAGGCGCTCAGGTTACATGGGTAAAGGAGCTTGAACAGGTCTATGTGAAGTATAACGGAAAGGTAGTTGTCATTCCGGTTGACAGCTCTAAGGCTTATGTGGACGGCTCGGCAATGGATATGAACACAAAAGCCAAGATAATAAACAACAAAACCATGATACCGCTAAGGTTCGTTACAACGGCTTTGGGATTTGAGATAGAGTGGGACAAGGTTACAAGGATAGCAAACATTGTAACCAAACCGAAGACACCGACAACTACGATGACCACTACAACAACAACCACTACAACTACAGCTGCAACGACTACTACGGAGGCGCAGACGGAGACAACAACTTCGGCTCCCGTTGTTGTTACTGAAAAACAAACGGAAAAGCCCACATCGGCACCTCAGCCGCAGCAACAGCAGTCAGCATCACAGGCTCCCATATTATATACGCAGTATACCGACAGCTTCGGCTTTGACAATACTGCGGGACAGTTTTATGTAAAGGACAGTGCAGGAAGCATAAATGTAAACAATATAGTACATCTTGACGACTACAACAATCTTACATATACGCTTGTGCTGTACGGAAATTACAGCAATATAATGTCATCGGGAAGCTTTAATTCGACTACGGAGGGCATAAACAGCGTTAACGTGGCAGTATCAAATGACAGAACGACTATAACGTTTAATGAATCCAAGATAATGGCTATGAATATAAGCCGTGCAAACGGATATGTATATATCAAGCCTGTGCTGCCAAAACAGAAGTATTCAAAAATAATCGTGCTGGACGCAGGACACGGCGGAAGCGACCCGGGAGCATCGGGCAACGGTCTTGAGGAAAAAGATTTGACGCTTAATATGCTTCTGGCAGCAAAGACATTTTTCGACAAAAGCGACATAAAATGCTATGTAACAAGAGATACAGACATGTATCCGAGCTTCAACGACAGAACAAACCTTGGAAACGAAGTGGGAGACGCATTTATATCTATCCATATAAACTCCGTTGAAAACAATACCACGGCAAACGGCACCGAAACCTACAGCCTATATGCAAACGACCAAGGAAACGGACTTACAAGCTACAGACTTGCGGAAGAAATGTTAAATCAGCTTCTTGAAAAACTGGGAACAACAAACCGTAAGGTCAAGAGCGAACAATGGATAGTTCTTAAACAGTCCACAATACCCGCAACACTTATTGAAATAGGATTTATAACAAACAAACACGATGCGGACATAATGGGAAGTATAGAAGGAACAAACAAGGTCGGACAGGCAATATATGAAGGTGTTTCAAATCTGTTCAACACATATCCGCCAGTAAGATAAATAATAACATATTATAAGTACAGGCAGTCTGTAAAAAGGCTGCCTGTTTGATTTTTGGGGTATTTTGAGGCTTTTCTTTGCTCCAACTATTCGCAAAACTTAAATTTCATATAATACTTGCCCTTACTTAACGGTAGGGGCATTATTTATATAAAAATTTATAGCATTTTTTATGTACTCTACAATATTAATATCAAAGAGTTGTTGTATAGCATTTAATAATATTATAATTGCAATAATAGTGAATATAATATTTTTTGCTGTATTGTTATTATTTGTTTTTTGTTCCTGTGGATTTATTGTTTTTCCCCATTTGTCAACTATTTTTCCTTTTTTTATTAGTTCTTCTCTATGTTTTTCATATTCAGTCAATTATTTGTTCACCTCAGTTTTGTTAGTCCTTTCAAGTAAATAATCAACAGATACATTTAATTCATTACTTATTTTTAATAGTGTTTCTCCGCTCGGTAATTTTCCTGCCTTCCATTTGCTCTGTACTCCTGGGCTTATTCCTATATCCTTACATAATTTTGATACAGTAGTGTTATTTTCTTTACATAGATTTTTTAATAAATCATAAAACATTTTGTTCATCTCCTATTAAATTACACAAAAGTGTAATTATATTTTTGTTAAGTCTGCCGAAATTACACAAAAGTGTAAAATTTGCCTTTACAATTACACTTAAGTGTAATATACTGTTATTAGGTAATATAAATAACATAAATATATTGCTGTAACTTATTATTATAACATTTATTAACAATTTAGTCAAACTTTTGAAAGGGTGGTTTAATGAAAGATTTAAAAGAAGTAATAGGGCGGTGTATTGCTCATTGCGTGTATAGCGGTGAAGATGATACATTTACAGAGCGAATAAGTTTTTGTACAGCTTATCTGGAGACTGAAGCCCCAGAAGTCTATGAATTACTTAAGTATATAAATAAGGGTTGATTTTTAGGAGGTGTTTATTTTGGAAGGAATTCGTTCTGCAGAACAGGCAAAAAGAATACAGGAACTTTTAGAGGATTGTTTAAATCGTATCTTTGAAACTAACGATATTGACGAATTTACACGGCTTGTTATTTGGGTTCATACAAATTTTACTTTATTGAGTGATTTTCACTATTCACGAATAAAAAATAAAGATGAATCTTACTTCCTTTACTAGGTTGTAA
The DNA here is from genome assembly GCA_947631975.1 of uncultured Clostridia bacterium. Lineage (GTDB taxonomy): Bacteria > Bacillota > Clostridia > Lachnospirales > CAG-274 > Gallispira. The sequence goes on along the minus strand of CANRNM010000069.1, from coordinate 85 downwards.
CTTATATTCATAGTTTTAAGTTTGGCAGGTGATGACAATATGTTGCGGATATTATAAAGCTACTCCCGAAAAATCAGTTTATAAG
>CANRNM010000068.1 GCA_947631975.1 uncultured Clostridia bacterium | reverse complement strand
GCGCAGTTGGTTAGCGCGCCAGATTGTGGCTCTGGAGGCCATGGGTTCGAATCCCATTATCCACCCTGTGAGGGCCACTAGCTCAGCAGGCTAGAGCACTTGACTTTTAATCAAGGGGTCTCGGGTTCGAGTCCCGAGTGGCTCACTAAGTTTAGCGGGAAGTCTTAAAACGTTTTATACGAGCGTTTTAAGGCTTTCTTTTTTTATGTAATTTTATATTTGCACATATTGGCTATAATGCAAAAAAATAATGCTCTCAGCTAATGAAATGAGGGCATTATTTTTTTATAATTTTTTTAAACCTATATTTTATATTTTTATTTTAAGAGCTCATCGGCTGAAATATCGAATATTTCGGCTAGAGTTTTCAATTCGATATCGGAAACGGGGCGGGTTTGTCCCTCCAGCTTTGAAAGAGATGAAGGATTAATGTCAATGCCGTTTGTCTGAAGCTTTGCGAGAAGCTCCTTCTGCTTTATATTTTTTTCAAGTCTAAGCTGTGTAATTTTATTTCCGACTATATTTTTGTCGCCAAGCTTTTGCCTGCGAGGTTTCATAATTATCAGCTCCCGATGAGTATAATTAACTTTAGTATATTAATAAAACATATATTTATAATTCTTGTAGAGAATTATATTGACAATTTTTGAGTTGTTGTATATAATTAACTTATATTATAATTCTTATAGAGAATTATAAAAAAATAAGGAGGTAAATGCGATGAAAAAAAGAATAAGACAAATATTATCCGTAATTGCATTTGTATGCATTTTATTTACGGCAACAGCCGTAAGGGCAAATGGTGTTGCGAACATAAGGACCGTATGCGACAGATATAATTCGGAGTTTGAAATACCGTATATAACAATGGACGGCACATGGTATGTTCCTGCCATTTCGGTTGCATATCTATGCACAGGCTCCAAGAGTGTAAAGACCTTAGTGTATCATTCGCTTCCTGTTCCCTGTTCCGTTGAGCAGGTGGATGAGCTGACGGGCAAAGCGAGCTATTTCACGGTGTGGGATGACTCGACAAAGCTTAGGATACAGGGTCATGACGAAGAGCTTTTGCATCCTGCCAAGGTTCATTATGTGGAAGGCTTGAATGATACCTTAGCCTACATATCCGTAGACGATTTTTTAAGGATTTACGGATATGACATCAATTATTGGGCGGAAAAAAACACGGCGTATCTTACATATAGAGCTAACGGCTTACTTCAGAAATACACATAAGCTCAAGAAGGGAGGTAAAAGAATGAAGCTTGGATATAAAAATATAGCCTGTATTTTTATGCTGACGGCATTATTGTGCGGCTGCAGCGATACGGGTACGCAAAGCAGCGGTAAGTCCTATGGCTATTCAAACACAGCTCAAAACAGCAGCAGCTATTCGTCGGGCTATAGCAGTACGACGGGAAATAACAGCGGTTATTCGTCGGGCTATAGCAATACGACGGGCAATAACAGCGGTAATTCGTCGGGCTATTCCGGTACGACGGGAAATAACAGCGGTTATTCATCGGGCTATAGCAGTACGACGCAGAATAACAGTGATCCGCTTGCCAAATACACAACTCCGTCTCAGAACAGCGGCGCATCTTCTTACGGCAGCACAAATCAAAATCAAGGCAATGCATATGGCAAGGGCATATCGGGTTACGGTGCGGATGACGGCACTATAGACGGATTTAAGTTCAGTAATTGCGAATATATGAGCGGTGAGCACAACAGCAACTTTGACAGCTATCTCCAGCTCTTTACGATAACCGTTGAAAATGCTTCCGACACTACAAAGCATCTTTATGCCAAAGAATTTTATATGAGAGATCCAAACGGTCAGGTGTATAATTTCAGCTCCTACGATTTTTATCACAGCGAGCTGGGACCCGATGTGGACAGGGACTTCAGACCGGGACAAAAAACCAAATTTAATGTAAGAAAGACCTTTTATCAATATGAAACTCTTGTAGGAAGCACTCTTTATTACAAGGATAAAGAGGTATTTACATTCTGATTTATAAAACTAAAGGAGGAATTTTAAATGAAAAAATTTTCAATGTTGCTTTTGTTAATTGCGGTATTATCAACCGTTACCGTATGTGGAGCGGAAAAAACGAGATATGTATATAACGGAACCGAGGTAAATATATCCTCGGAAGCTGTATTCAAAGACGGCAAGATATTCGTTCCTGCCGCAGAGGTATTCAAGCTTACAAAGGTAAAGGTAATTGAAAATAAATCCAACAACAGCATTACCGTGGAAGCCCTGGGCAAGCCCGGGTATGCTTCCGCATGGCTTAATTCAAAAAAGGGAAGAATGAACGGACAGAACATAAATCTTTCTGCGCAGACCTTTAAGCAAAACGGTATTTTCTATGTTCCCTCGGATTTTGTGGCAGAACAGATAGGCGTAGACATAAAGTACGATAAAGACAAAAATACGATTTATATCGACACGGTAAAGGAAGGAAAGATCACCTCCACCGCTAATTTGAACACTGCGCCCAAAAAGACAAGTTCAACATCGAGTTCAACGTCAAGTTCAAAGACAAACAGCGGCGGTACATCCGCAAAAACGAGCAATACATCGGCATCTTATCCCGATTTTACGGCTGTAACAGGCATTAAATCCATAGGCACCAATCCTATATACGGAAAAGAATATCAAAATGTAAGTAAATCCGATTATGACAAATATGTCAGTTCGTTATTGAGCTATGGTTATCAACCGGTAATAGACAGACCGATAAAAGGCGATATTTTATACGGATATGTGGAAGACCATATATTTGTGAAAAATTATATATTCAACATCAGGATCTCGGTAAAGCCTCAAAGCAATTCAAAATATACCATTGCTATCAGCGATGTGTAATATTGATATTGTCGCTTAAAAAAATAGGTTTTTTGTTCGGGATAAAAAATAAAAAGCTCTCTGTGATATGAGGGCTTTTTATGTGCAAACAAAAATATGTATACCTATAGCTCCAGCACTCTTTCATTCAATTCATAAAGCAGGTCGTTTGCCTCGTTGACGCCAAGACCCTTTTCAAGAGCAAATATTATAACGCAGTCGCGTCTGTTTTTGCCGTACAGACCGCCCGCGTCGGCAAGGACAAGTATACGGTTGGCTTCCTCGGGAGTGGCTTTCAGCCCGAAGCAAAGCTGTATGAGCTTGTCCTTTGTCGCTTTTCTGGTGCCGTTTAATATCTGATAGCCGTATGTGTAGTTAAGCTGAGAATTGTTTATTGCGTCCTTTCTGGCAATATTTTTTTCTTCAAGCAGAATTTCAAAATATCGGGTGAGAGTCATATTTTTTATATATTCGTCATTCTCTGCAAGAAAGCTTCTTATCTCGGATGATCTCTTTATCTCCGCAACCAGCTCGTCTGTATTTTTCATTTGCATCGCCTCCTGTTTTATGATAACATATTTAAAGAGAATATTCAACAAAGAGGTAAAATTATGAAGGATATTGCCGATGAATTTAAAAGAAAATATGACGAGTATGAACTCATAAATGAAATAGGCGAGGGTGTGTGGCGCATAAGGCTCAAAAGCTATGACAAGATATGCATACTCAAAAAAATTGACAATCCACATATATACAGAAGGCTTCAAATGCTCGGAATAAAGGGCATACCCGCTATTTACGATGTGTTTGAAAAGGAAGGCTCGGACTATGTTATTGAGGAGTATATAAACGGAAGCAGCTTGTCCGATGTCATTTCCTCCGACGGCGCGTTCAACAAAAAAGATACCGAGCATATCATAATAAGCCTCTGCGCCATACTTCAAAGCCTTCATAAGGAAAATATAATACACAGGGATATAAAGCCCTCAAACATAATACTTACCTCCGAAAGCACCGTTTATTTGATAGATTTCGGCATTGCCAGAAGCACGGACGAATCGAAGCCCAAGGACACGAGGCATCTGGGCACGGAGTTTTATGCCTCTCCCGAGCAGTACGGCTTTGCTCAGACGGACAACAAGAGCGATATTTATTCTCTGGGAAAGCTTATGGCAGTGCTTCTGAGCGGAAAAGAAAGCACTGAAAATATAGATATGCTCCCGTTTGGGCGCATAATAAAAAAATGTATCGAGGTAGACCCTTCAAAGAGATATGCAGACGCAGTCAAGCTCAAAAATGCCTTCGGGTCAAGGAACAGGATTATTGCTCTTGTCATGACGGCTCTGTTTTTGCTTGTTATTCTTATCATATATGCCAATACGGGCAAGCCCGCTCCCTTTAAGGAGAGCGCTGCCGAAACGGCAAGCATGGCTCCAACGGAAAACTCAACGGAAGCCCCAACGCAGACTGCAACGGAGACGGTCTGCGAAACCACGGTCAATACGACCGTTCAGCCTACCGAAAAACAGCAGCCGCAGCAGCCCCTCGCCCGGCAGAAAAGCCCCGCTCCCGCTTCTCCCTCTCCCGACGAGCCCGCCGAGCAGGAAAATAAAAACACGGCTCAAAGGGAGGTAAGAGAGGGCTACGCCGTGGACACGCTGCTCTACGACAAGGAAAATTATTTCAGGCACATTTACTATGACGACGCTTTTTACGATACCTATCCGTATATGAATGTGTACAAATATATGCCCAAGCAGAGCAATACTGTACAGCTCGGCAGCGATGTCGGCGTCAATGTATTTGCCGATGAAACGGACGAGGGCATAAATATAGAAATTGAGGGAAGCAGGATATTCATACCCAATGAAGCCGATGTGCACTATAATGCGAGCGAATATCCCGTTACGGACAGGGTGCATACTCTCCTCTTTACGGATATGGATAACGACGGCTTAAGGGATATATTGAGCGTTGAGCTTGCCTATTACAGCGAGGACGACAGCAAGGGCTTCTACAAGCTCTATGTCATAGGCACATTTGTTAAGATAAATGCGGATCTTTCCATGAATATAATGAACGGCGAAAAAATCGTACTTGCTGACGGCTCCGGCACGCTTTATGTGGGCACGGGCAGGATAGTGGCTGTAGAAAACGGAAAAGAGCCCGTTTATTACAGAACGGAAGACGGAAATATAGTATCATCCGCACAGTAAATCAAAAAAACCTTTTCGGGCTTTATGCAGGGAAAGGTTTTTTGCCGTCATAAGTCAACAATATTTTATTTTCCGGACCTCTTATTTAGTTTGACAATTTAATAACAGTGTGCTATAATAAAATAAATTATTATGGGCTATTTTAATAATCTTTCACATAGGTTAAAAATGTATCATCATAGTAAGTACAGAAAATACATTATTGTTTAATAGAAAAGGAGTTGTTTTTTAATGAGTATGTTCGACGAGCTTAAGGTTTTGGGAGCTAATGTTGACGAAGGTCTGGAGAGGTGTCTGGGAAGAACCGACCTCTACGAAAAGTTTATAAATAAACTGCCCGAAATGCTTGACGACCCCGATATAAAAGACGCCTTTGACAGAGGCGACCACAACACAGTTATAGAAAAAACTCACGCCATAAAGGGCGTTACGGGCAATCTGTCCATCACTCCTCTTTTTGAGGCTTATTCGGATATAGTGAGCCTTGAGCGCAAGGGCTCTTTCGAGGAAGCGAGGGCTGTGTTCGACAATATACAGCCCATTCAGGAAAAGATAATGGAATGTATAAAGAAAAACCGCGGTTAATTTTTTGATTTTTATTAATTAGAAGGTGAGGTCTTTATGAAAAAAACAATTCTTGTTGTCGATGATGTTGAAAATAACAGAGAACTGCTTGCGGCTCTGTTTGAAGATAAATACAACGCAATTCAGGCGGCTGACGGCGAGGAAGCCATCGAGATAATAAAGGAAAAAAACGGCGAGCTCTGCGCCATACTTCTCGACCTTCTCATGCCCAAGAAAAACGGCCTTGAAGTGCTCAAGGAAATAAACAAAATGGGATATACCAATATCCCCGTGTTTCTTATAACTGCCGAGGAGGACAGGTCAATGCTCATGGAGGGCTACAACCTCGGCGCTGTCGATGTTATAAGAAAACCGTTCTTCTCCAATTTCCTTAGATGCCGTGTCAACAACATAGTCGAGCTCTACAGCCACAGAAACGAGCTTGAATCTATAGTTGAGGAGCAGGTGGAGCATATCAGGCAGATGAACAAGTCGCTTGTTGAAACGCTTGCGGAGCTTATAGAGTTCAGAGACTGCGAGTCGGGCGAGCATGTAAAGCGTATATGCGGACTTACCGACCTTTTCATGACGCAGGTAAGCAATATGTATCCCGAATATCACCTGCCAAAAGCAGAGATAGACAAGATAGTTACGGCGGCTATGCTCCACGATGTGGGCAAGATAGCCATTTCCGACACCATACTCAATAAGCCCGGCAGACTCACCAAGGAAGAGTTCGAAATAATGAAGACCCACACCACAAAGGGCTGCGAGATTTTGCAGAAAATACCGTCCGTTATGGAGGAGGGCATTTATAAATACAGCTACGATATCTGCCGTCATCATCACGAGAGATGGGACGGACGGGGCTATCCCGACGGACTTGCGGGCGACGATATATCCATATGGGCTCAGGTGGTGGCGCTTGCCGATGTTTATGACGCCCTCACATCTCCCAGAGTATACAAGGCGGCTTTCAGTCATGAAACCGCAGTCAATATGATATACAACAACGAGTGCGGAGTTTTCAATCCCAAGCTTCTTAAGGCATTCGAGCAGGTCATGGACGAGGTAGTGGCAAAGACATGGCTCAAGAATAAGGACAACGCTAAGTAATATTGAACTAAGCAAAAGCATAAAAGGAAAGAAGATATTTTATGGAAAGAAGTTTAAGGAGATTTTTGACGCTCAGCGCGCTGAGCATGGTCGTTATATGCGTGCTTGCCTTCACATGGCTTTCTATATTCCTCTCAAACGGAAGTGACAGGGCTGTAAAGGCAATAAACGAGATATATATGTCGGAGATAAACGCCCAGCTTTATCAGAAGTTTGATGTTATAATAAGCTTCAGACAAGACCAGGTGAAATCTATAATAGAAAACAATCCTCCGGAGGACGCCGTATACGGCGACGACATGAAAACGGGGCTTGCAAAGTCATTGAGAGCAAGAGGCTTTGACTATATGGCTCTTATCACAATGGACGGCAAGATAGAAAATATATATGGCGAGCCTGTGAAGGTAGTGGATATGGACAATGCCCTTAAGTCGCTGGAGCACACGGGGCTTATAGTGGAGCAGGGCGTTGTGGGCAGCGAGAAAAAGCTCGTGCTCGGTCAGAAGGCAAGATATCCCATGTCTGACGGCACCAGAAGCGATGCCGTTATAATGGGCATATCCATGGATTATCTCAACAAGGCGCTCTATCTCTATAAGGATGAAAACGATGTGTATTCGCAGCTCATAGCGCCAAACGGCGATTTTATAATACGCAACGGCGACGCCTTCAGAGAGAACTATTTTGACAGGCTTCTGAATATGATAGATGAGGACTCCGAGAAAACTCCGCAGCAGTATGTGGACGAATTCAAGGACGCCATATCAAAGGGCGCGGTGTATCAGACCTCTCTCAAATATGCGGGCGAGGACAGATATATTTACTGCTCGCAGATAAGCGATGATTACTGCAATTGGTATCTTGTAAGCATAATGACAAGCGACAGGATAAACGAGGTCATGAAGCATTTGAGCACAATAAGGTTCATATCCGTGCTTGTATGCTCGGCTTCGATTTTTGCGGTAATGATAGCCATATTCCTGATATATTACAGAATGTCTCAGAGATATATGAAGGAGCTTAACGAAGCCCAAAAAGAGGCTGTGCACGCAAACGCCGCAAAGAGCGAGTTCCTTTCCAGCATGAGCCATGATATAAGAACGCCCATGAACGCCATTGTGGGCATGACGGAGATAGCCATAAAGAACAAGGACAATCCTCTGCGTGTGGAGGACTGCCTCGACAAGATAAAGCTTTCGAGCAAGCACCTTCTGGGACTTATAAACGACGTTTTGGATATGTCCAAGATAGAGAGCGGAAAAATGACGCTCAACAACACCGTTCTTTCGCTCAGAGAGACCATTGACGACATAGTGAACATCGTCAAACCGCAGGTCAAGGCGAACAACCAGTTCTTTGATATCTTCATAGAAAAGATACAGACGGAGGATGTTTACTGCGATTCCACAAGGCTTAATCAAGTGCTCCTCAATATACTTTCAAACGCTATGAAATTCACGCCCGAGGGCGGCAGCGTAGATGTTTATCTCTACCAGGAGGATTCTCCCGTAGGCAGCAATTACATAAGGACGCATTTCAGAGTGAAGGATACGGGTATAGGCATGTCAAAGGAATTCCAGAAGAAGGTATTTGACAGCTTTGCAAGAGAGGACACCGAGGAGGTGCAGAACATAAGCGGCACGGGTCTCGGCATGGCTATAACAAAGCACATAGTAGACCTTATGAACGGCAGCATAAATGTAAAGAGCGAGCTTGGAGAGGGCACGGAGTTCCACATAACGCTTGATTTGGAAAAGGCTAATGTCAAGGAAGAGGAAATGAAGCTTCCCGATTGGAATGTGCTCGTTGTGGACGATAACGACCAGCTCTGCTCCAGCGCAGTTTCCAATCTCGAGGAGCTCGGCGTGAACGCGGAGTCCGCTCTCGACGGCAAAACAGCCATAAACATGGTCGAAAAGAGATACGGCGAAAACAGAAATTACGACTTTGCGCTTATCGACTGGAAGATGCCTCATATGGACGGTCTTGAAGTCATAAAGGAAATAAGGAAGAAGATAGGCGACCACACGCCCATATTCCTGATCTCCGCTTATGACTGGAGCGACATAGAGGACGAGGCTGTATCAGCCAACATAAAGGGCTTCATTTCAAAGCCTCTGTTCAAGTCTAAGCTTTATTCCGCTCTCAGCAAGTTTGCGTCCGAGGACGACGGCGGCGATGTTAAGGAGAATGTGGAATATACCTACAACGACGCCCATATTATGGACTTCACGGGCAGGAGAATACTTGTTGCGGAGGACATAGACATGAACTGGGAGATAGCGGACGAGATACTTTCCTCCGCGGGTCTTGTGCTCGAAAGGGCTGCGAACGGCAGGGCTTGCGTGGATATGTTTGAAACCTCGGACATAGGATATTACGACGCGATCCTTATGGACATAAGGATGCCCGTAATGAACGGCTACGAGGCTACAAAGGCAATAAGACAGCTCGACAGAGAGGATAAGGACATACCAATCATTGCTATGACGGCAGACGCCTTCTCCGACGATGTTCAGCATTGTCTGGACTGCGGTATGAACGACCACACCGCAAAGCCTATCAATATAAAGGAATTGTTTGTTATACTTCAAAGATATCTTGATAAATAAAATGAGAGCGGGCGAAAGCCCGCTCTTAGTTTATTGTTTAGTTATTTCCGAATATCTCCGTGAATATACTTGACGGAACGACTGTGTTGTTCTGCGCGTAGTTTACTATTCTGTCGGCGGCGTTTCTTATTGCCGTTTCATTCTGCGACATATCCTTGGGGTTTGAAACCGTTACTCCCGATGCCGCCTTTGGCAAGCTGTTGCTTCCGCTCCAGCCGTATATATTATCCCACTGATAAGCGGTGTAAGGGCTTAATTCGTAGTTCTTTTGATTATTATTAAAAGCCACGCAGTTTTCAGCCCATATTTTTGCTCCGGAGTTATTCTGATCGAAGCCCTTTTTGTTGTGATCGAAGGTTATACAGTTTTTAACATATCTTTCGGAGTTATTTTGTGTATAAGCGCTTCCGAACTTAAAGCCGTTGGGATTGCCTCCCCAGTTTTCAACTATTTTCGAAGCATTTACCGAAGCGCTGCCAACCGATATACTGCCCAGAAGTGAATCAAGCCTACTGTAATATTGTTCTGCCGATACAGTTCTTGAACAAAGCGAACCGTTGTTATATTGTGTTACAAATGTATTGTAGGCAGATGGATTTGTTTTTTTAAATGCTCTTATAAATGTCATATTTTCATCAAGAGGTTTTCCGTTAACATAATCGGTATAACCCAAAGCATTTTCTACAATACCGTTGTTCCAGCACATACAGTTGTTATAATCTACTCTGTATGTCCAGTTTGTTTGATCTTGTTTATCAAAACTGTCCCAGCCATCGTCGCCATTTTCCCAAGCATAGCAGTCGATATATGTAGTTTTGCCGTCATTTATTATGTTTTCATCTGTTGTTTTTGTTGGTCCTGCGCCCAGCTTTATGGCAAAACCATCGGCATTACCTCCAAAGGTAGCAAGGTCGCAATTCCTGTAGCTATATACACATTTTATTGTATTTTTGCTGGCGCCGTGTGATACCTGTACTCCACTGTCGTTATTATATCTTGCAATACAGTTTTCAACGGTATTGTTTTTTGCAGACTCTCCTTTTATCAATATGCCATTGTCATTTGCCTTTTCAATTACAAGATTTTTGATAACATTATTTTGAGAGCTTATTCTTATGCCTGCACCGTTGTCGCCTACTTCGGTTATGCCCTCAAAGTTTAATATGGGCAGGTTTCCGTTGCTGTCGGGTACGCCTATTATCTGCTGCTTTCCTTTGCTTAACTTGATTTGAGAGTTAATATCCAAGGACTCCATAACATATATTTTATTCTTGGAATCATCGTTTTCTTCAGCGGTTAAGGCATCACGAAGCGCGCTTTCGCTCCTTACCTCCACGCCGTCCGATGTGTTTATATCGCTGTTCACAACTACATCCTCGCCGACCTTATGGTTGAGTATCCACACAACATCGGCTATATCTATTTCTCCGCTGCAATCTGCGTTCGCAGCGTTTAACATTACCTTGTCCGTGAGCTTGTCAAGTCCCGAAATATGCCTTAATACCATGTCGGCATCGACCTTGTTCACATTCTTGTCGCCGTTTATGTCGCCCTTGGCGTTAAGCTTCATATCAAAAGTCAACTTTATTTCACTTATGCTTACTCCTCCATTCACGGGCGTGAGGGTTATAGTATCTCCGCTGCCCGTATAGTTGGCAGTTATTGTCTTATCATCGCCAAAAGATTTATTATTAATCAATGTACCATCAAGAAGTGTAGTTGAACCGGCTTTTATTGTTAAGCCTCTTGCTTCCTCTTCATTGGCGGTGCTTTTGTTGCTCTTAAATTTAACGCTTATATTACAGCTTCCTCCCACCTTGAAGGATATTACATTTGCTCCGCCCTGAGTTTTTAAATATTTACCTGTAAACTCAGGTTGTTTGTCACTTGCAGCCTCTACATACAGTCCATCCCAGTAAATAGGATTTTCTGTTGCCGGATAAACACTATGCGCACTCATATCCCACGTTTTGTCAACAGTTTGCACGGGAAGGTCATCAACGCCCGCATTAACAAGGCTCAATGTTCCTATACTCATTATGGCAGCCAAAACAGCCGCCGCCGTTTTCTTAAATATTTTCATAAATACCTCCGCCCTTATTCAAAAATTTCACTTATAATTATTTTATAATATTTTTTATATTTTGTAAAGACGGCAAAACACAAAAATGCCGTGATTTCTCACGGCATTCAGATTGTCGAAAAAGTAAATTTATGTCAAATATAAACCCTTCCACCAACCTTCGGTTGCTACCCTTCTCTTAGCCCCGACGGGATAATCAGCACTTTCGGCGTTGCCGAAAGCCGACCTGCGGTCGTCCGCATAAATCTTTGCGGTGCAATGGACGGCTTA
>CANRNM010000067.1 GCA_947631975.1 uncultured Clostridia bacterium | reverse complement strand
TATCAAAAATGTTATGTCGAGTTTTGGTGTGTCATTGGACAAGGCTTTGGAAGCTTTAAATGTTCCTAAAGATGACTATGCCAAGTATGAGGAATTGCTTAAATAAAACTATATCAAAGGCAGAGCAAAATGTTCTGCCTTTTTATTATTTGAATCTTAATTGATAGCTCATTATATAATAAGTTTATAAATAAAAAAATTGAGCTGAATTTTGCCTAAAGGCAGCCTGTAATAAATATCAAAATGCATTTTTTTCAAAATTTTCGTAATAAAAAAGCCCACAAAACTTATTGTCCGGTGGGCTTTTGTCAAGCTGATAACGGGAGTCGGACCCGTGACCTCAGCACTACCAATGCTGCGCTCTACCTCCTGAGCTATATCAGCGAACATACTAATACTATACAGTAAAAAAGAAGATTTGTCAACAAAAAAATTATTACATCAAAAATTAATATTTTAAAAACCAAACGGCGCAGCACCGTTTTTTTGTTTTTTTTGGTCTCGGCGGTTTTTTGGGTTTTATTTGCGCTTTTTTAAAGCAAATATATTTATGTTAAAAATATAACTATATAAAAAATATAACCAAAAATTAATTTTTGTATTGTTATTTTTGCACAATGAAATAAAAAGATATACAACAATATGCCCCCGAAACGGCGGTCTTGTGTAGAATAAGCACTAAAAATGTAAAAAAATGTGTCGAAAATTATGCAAATTCACAATAAAAATGAAAATGTTACTCAAATGTTAAGCAAATATAAAAAAATATTAAGAAATTTGCAAAATACTATATCTAGTTTTTTAAAATTGTGGTATACTATATTTAGTGGTTGAACATTGTTTTTCAGCCCATGCATAATATTGTGCTTATTCACTGTAAAAAATAAATTTTGCCAATTTTTACTATTGCCTTTTCGCTTGTTATGATGTAAAATAGGTATCAAGTGGTGGAAAGTGGTTAATAATGGTTTGATGGGGCGGCAAATGAGCGACCCATTCCAAAAAAAGGCGGCGGTTTATATGTTTATAGGCGAATATGTGCATAATATTGATGCCAAGGGCAGAGCTATAGTTCCCGCCAAGTTCAGAGAGGAGCTTGGGGACAAGTTCTTCGTTACTCACGGGCTTGAGGGCTGTCTTGCTCTCTACACCGCCGAAACATGGGAAGCCCTTGTGGAAAAGCTTAATTCACTGCCTACCACCAACCGCAAAGCCATGGCATACAAAAGATTCAAGCTTGCTTCCGCCTTTGAGTGCGAGCCCGACGGCAACGGAAGAATAATGCTTCCTTTAAAGCTCAGAGAGCACGCGGGCATCACAAAGGAAATCGTCAGCACGGGAAACGGCGACATAGTTGAAATATGGGACAAGGCAAGATGGGAGGAATACAACTCCTCTTACAACTTCGATGACGAAAGCCTTGAAGCCCTCAGTGAGTTTGGTATTTAAAAAGAAAATAAGGATATGAGAAAATGAACTTTGAACATATACCGGTACTGCTCAATGAATGTATAGACGGTCTTAATATTAAAAAAGGCGGAGTCTATGCCGATTGCACTCTGGGCGGCGGCGGTCATTCCTCCCACATAGCCTCTCTCATAGGCGCGGAGGGAACATTGGTAGGCATAGACAGGGACGCAGACGCAATAGAGGCGGCAAGCCAAAGACTTAAGGACTATACCAATGTTAAATATGTAAAGGATAATTTCTCGAATATAAAAAATATAGCCCATGAGCTGGGAATAGAAAAATTTGATGGATTTTTACTTGATTTAGGTGTGTCCTCCCACCAGCTTAATGAAGCAGACAGGGGTTTTTCCCATAACCACAATGCTCCTCTCGATATGAGAATGGATCAGTCAGCGCCTCTGTCTGCTTATATGGTGGTGAACGAGTACACGCAGGCTGAGCTTACCCGCATAATAAAGGATTACGGCGAGGAACGCTGGGCAAAAAGAATTGCAGAGTTTATTATAAATGAAAGAAAGGTAAAGCCCGTGGAAACAACATTTGAGCTTGTTTCCATAATAAAGAAGGCTATACCCAAGGGAGCGCGTTCGGACGGACCTCATCCCGCAAAGCGTACATTTCAGGCTATAAGGATAGAGGTAAACAACGAACTGGGAATACTTGAAGATACTGTAAGGGATATGACGGATCTTCTCAAGCCGGGAGGCAGGATATGTATCATCACCTTCCATTCCTTGGAGGACAGGATAATAAAAAATGTATTCAGGGAGCTTGAGGATCCCTGCACCTGTCCGAGAGATTTTCCCGTATGCGTATGCGGCAAAAAGCCGCAGCTCAAGGTGATAACAAGAAAACCCATACTCCCGAGCAAAGAAGAGACCGAGGAGAATAGGCGCGCGCACAGCGCCAAGCTAAGAATTGCCGAGAAGCTTTAGCCTATCGGAGCGAAAGGGGAATCTGCATGAGAAATTCAAAAGCAGGTTACAGACAACCGCAAAGACAATATAATAACAATGTTTCAAGAGCGGGCACAAGAGCGTATACCACATCCAACAAATACAGATATTACTATACCGACGGTACGGTAAACAGGAGTATATATACGGCAGTAGGACACTCCGACAGGACTTCCTCACGCTACGGCTATTACGGCAATCCCTATTCGGCTTATAACAACAGTTCTGTTGCAGAGGATTACCGTGCATTTCCCGCAGAAAAGAGACAACACAAAAAAGTTACGCGTGCAAGCAAAAAGGGAAGTGAATTGATATATATGCCAAGACTTATAGTTACTGTCATAGCTGTTGCCGCACTTCTTATTGCCGTGCTTATATCCAATGCAAACAACAGCTATTACAGAGAGCAGATAGCTTCAAAGCAGGCTGAGCTTGCCGAGATACAGGAGCAAAATCAGTTTTTAAAGACTTCTCTCGATGAAAATGTGGATTTGAACAAAATTGCAAGAGAGGCTGAAAAGCTCGGACTTCAGAGACCGCAGGCTTATCAGATAACAGAGGTGCAGGTGCCCAACGAAAGCTATACCGTGCAGTATGACGCGCATATAGACAGTGATGAAAAGAGCATTTGGCAGCTTATAAAGAACCTTCTTGAATAGTTTATATATATGGGGTCGTTCTGCGCATTTGCGCAGACGGCTCTCACGCCGATAACAGCCCCTTGGGCTTTTATATACAAAGGACTGATATTATGAATAATATCCCCGATCCCGTCGGCAGAAAGAAAATGCCGAAAAAAAACAGCATATTTTATTCAAGACTTACTATCCTACTTATCCTATTTGTTCTTGCAATAGGATTTTTAGGATATTTTCGCGTGTTTATGATAAAGCTCAACCGTTCCGAGCTTGAGACCACGGCTATAAATCAGCAGATAAATAAGATACAGAACAAGGTCATTGCGCCCAACAGAGGCGACATTGTAGACCGCAACGGCGAAACTCTCGCAGTCGGCGAGACCGTGTTCGATGTAATACTTGACCCCCTTCTCATTGTGGAGGTGGACAAGGGCGAAAGGGAAAAGGCGGCGCAGAAGGAAAGCGAGGCTTTGCAGAAGGGAAAGGACTATACTCCCCCCACGTTTTCAAAGGACGAAAGCTTTGCCAAGGCTTCGGAGCTTCTGGGCATAAGCAGGGAAACTCTCGAAAGCTATGTCGCGCTTGACTCCGAGGGAAATCCCGCCGAAAACAGGCACTATCTTGTCATTGCCAAGGATGTGCCCTACGAAACGGGCAAGACCATAAATTCATGGGGCTACAGCTGGCTCTACGGCGAGCAGGACACAAAGCGTTCCTATCCTTACAACAGCCTTGCGGCTCAGGTAATAGGCTTTGTGAGAGGCGACGCCTCATGGGGACTTGAAAAATTCTACAATACATATATGCTGGGCATACCCGGCAGAACATTCAGAACATACGAGGCTGACGGCTCTATCATTACTCAAAGGGAAAACCCCGTAAAGGGCGACAAAATAGTAACGACCATTGACGCCCATCTTCAGAACTATGCCGACGAAGCGTGCAGGGAGGCTTATGATGCCTATGAACCCGAATACGCATCCGCGATCATAACCAATCCTCAGACGGGTGAGATATACGCCATGTCGCAGTATCCCACATTCAACCTCAACGCTCCCATGGAGCTTTCTAGCCTTGAGGACGCGGAGGACAAAAAGGAATTTGAAGAAATGAGCGAGGAGGACAGAAACGATGTTCTCAACCGCACATGGAAAAATTACAATATAACGGAGACCTTCGAGCCGGGCTCCATATATAAGCCCATAGTTGTGGCAATGGCTCTTGAAGAAGGTCTTATCACCATGAACGATACCTTTGTATGCGGCGGCTACAAGAAGGTAGCCGATGAGGAAATACCCTGCAATGCCACCGGCGGACACGGCTCGCTCGATGTTACGGGCGTTCTTGCGCAGTCCTGCAATGTGGGCATGATGGATATCATTTCAAAGATGTCCGCTGAGACCTATCTTAAGTATCAGCATGATTTCGGCTTCGGCGAAAAGACGGGCATTGACCTTCCGGGCGAAGTGAGCGCGTCAAATCTTCTCAATACTATAGACAATCTTCACAGCGTCGAAAAGGCTACAAACTCCTTCGGTCAGGGCTTCAACTGCACCGCAATACAGGCTACAAACGCTCTTGCGGCGGTCATAAACGGCGGAAGGCTCATGCAGCCCTATCTTGTGAGCAGCATACAGGATGCCGAAGGCAATATAATAGAAGAAAGACAGCCGCAGGTCGTAAGACAGGTAATATCGCAGGAGACCTCGGATAAGATAAGACAGGCGCTTGAAGAAACCTTTACGGAGGGTACCGCAAAGAAGGCGCAGATAACGGGCTACAGCCTCGGCGGCAAGACGGGTACGGCTCAGCAGTCGCCCAGAAGCGCCCAGAAATATGTGCTTTCGTTCATAGGCTATCACTCCGTTGAAAATCCCGACATCATGGTTACGGTAGTTCTCCATAAGCCCTCAAATTACAGCGATGCGGGCGGCGCCGCAACTCCCGTGCCCGTGCTCAAGCAGATATTTGAAAAGATAATAGACTACGAGGCAATACCTCCCGATTATGACGAGGGCGATTCAGTCAAGGAAACGGATACCTCCTACACCGTAAAGAACTACACGGATTCCAATCTCAAGGAAACCGTAAACAGCCTCATAAACGAGGGCATAGACTTCCAGATACTCGGCTCGGGAGATACCGTCATAAGTCAGTCGCCCGCAGGCGGCACAAATCTTGACGAAAAGCCCGAAAAGATACTTCTCACCATAGCGGCAAAGGGCAAGACAAAGCTTGTGCCCATACCCAAGGTAGTGGGACTAAGCGTAAGTGATGCCGAAAAGATGCTTGAATCCGCAGGCTTTGAGGTGGACGTTACGGAGGAAACGGACGACGGCTTTGATTATGAAACTCTTGACGATATAGTTACGGAAGCGACCACGCTTAAGACCGAGGAGGACAGCGAGTCCAAGACCGACAAGAAGGACGATGACGACAGGGATAATGAGCCCGAAGAACCAAGCGAAAGCTCGGGTCCCACGGTCTATGTGCAGATGCCCGAAGCAAATGTAAGGGTCGAAAGCGGTATGACAATTAAAATAAGGGCAAGATAAGTAATAGTTTTCCGTTTTTATAAATAAGATATTATAGTGTGAACCACTGTAATATCTTATTTTTTGGGACGGAGGACATTAATGAAGGGTAGAGTACCGCTCGGAGCAAGGCGCAGAGCCGTTTTTGTGGGCTCCGTATATGTATTGCTTATTGCTTTGCTCAATGTCAGGCTTTTTTACATACAGTTTTTTATGGCGCCCGAGCTCCAGAAGGCGGCATACGAGCAGCAGACCAGAGACAGGCTCATAACTCCCGAAAGGGGAGATATATTGGACAGGAACGGCATAGCCATAGCGACCACAAGGACGGTTTCCTCCGTCAGCGTCATACACGCCCAGGTGGAGGAGCCCGAAAAGGTGGCGTCCGCGCTATGTGAAAAGCTGGATCTGGACTATGACGAAACGCTTGAAAAGATAAATAAAAGAGTCGCCCTCATGCGCATAAAGACGAAGGTGGACAAGGAAACCGCAGAGGAAATAGCCGCCCTCAAGCTAAAGGGCGTCATGATAGACGAGGACATACAGAGGATATACCCCTACAACAGCCTTGCCGCTCAGGTCATAGGCTTTGTGGGCAGGGACAATCAGGGCATAATAGGTCTTGAATCCAAATATGAGGATTATCTTAAGGGCAGAAAGGGCAAAATAATGACGCAGACCGACGGCAGCGGTCATGAAATAAAGAACAGCGAGCAGAACAGGGAAGCTCCCGAAGCGGGCTACAGCCTGGTTACCAGCCTTGATGTAAACCTGCAGCAGTATGCGGAGCAGACAATAGAAAAGGCGGTCAGAGGCAAAAATGCCAATAAGGGCTCCGTCATTATGATGGATCCCCAAAACGGCGAAATTTTAGCCATGGCGTGCTATCCTTCGTTCGACCTCAATTCGCCCTTTACAATAAATAATGAAGAGCTTGCCTCAAAGTGGGACTCCATGTCTCAAAAGGAAAAAAACGACGCTCTTAATAAAATGTGGAGGAACTTCAACATAAACGATACATACGAGCCCGGCTCCACATTCAAGGTCATAACCTCCTCCGCAGGACTGGAGGAGGGCGTTGTGAGCGAGGAAACGAGCTTTAACTGCGGAGGGGGCAGGACGGTGGGCGGACGCTACATAAAGTGCTGGCGAAGTCCCAGAAGCCACGGCTCGGAGAGCTTTGTGCAGGGCGTGCAGAATAGCTGCAATCCCGTCTTTATGGACATTGCAGCCTCCCTGGGCAGCGACAGATTTTATGACTATATGCTAAAGTTCGGCTTTGACAAAAAAACGGGCGTAGACCTTCCGGGCGAGGCTGTGGGAATAATGCACAGCAAGGACAAAATAGGCCCCGTGGAGCTTGCCACAATGAGCTTCGGTCAGAGCTTTCAGATAACGCCCCTGCAGCTTTTGAGGGCTATATCCTCCGCCGTAAACGGCGGCAGGCTCGTTACTCCGCACTTTGCTTTGGAGCTTAGGGACAAGGAGGGCAATACCGTCAGAGCCTTTGAATATAAGGACGCGGGCAATCCCATATCCCCCGATACCTCGGAAAGAATGAGAAAAATACTTGAAAGCGTTGTGGCTGTCGGCACGGGCAATAAGACCTATATACCGGGCTACAGAATAGGCGGAAAGACTGCCACGAGCGAAAAGCTCCCCAGAAAGAGCGGAAAATATATATCCAGCTTCTGCGCCTTTGCGCCTGCCGAAAAACCAAGCGTAATAGCCATTGTGCTCATTGACGAGCCGAAGGGCGTATACTACGGCGGACAGGTCGCAGGCCCCGTAATGAAGGAGCTTTTGTCGTCCGCTCTGCCGTATCTCGGCATAGAGCCCGTATACAGCGCCGAGGAGCTTGAAAAGGACGGCGTCGCTCCCGTAAGCGTTCCTCTCTATGTGGGAATGAGCGTCGCCGAGGCTAAGAACGAGGCGTTCAAGTCAAAGCTTACTCTCGAGATAGTGGGCGAGGGCGATAACGTGCTTTCGCAGTTTCCGCCCGAGGGCACTCAAATAAACAGCGGCAGCAAAATAATATTGTATACCGACGGCGCCGCGGGCAATAATTGACAATATATAAATTTAAACTCAAAAAACATATATACATTCCGTCAAAAATGTAGTATAATGTATAATGATATAAAATGTACAGCCATAAAAGGGAGTGTTATTTTGAAACTTTGCGATATACTTAAAGGCACGGAAGGCAAGCTCATAAACGGAAATACGGATGAAGAAATAACAGCCTTGACAATAGATTCGCGTAAGGCGGGAAAGGGCGTTTTGTTTGTAGCCATGGTGGGCATGAGCGTAGACGGACATAAGTTCATACCCTCGGCTTATGAAAAGGGCGCAAGAGCAGTCATAACGGAACATGAAATTGACGATATACCCGAGGATATGACGGTCTATATGGTTGAGAGCGCAAGAGAGGCGCTTGCGGTCATGGCTGCCAATTTCTACGGCAGACCGTCGCAGGCTCTTAATATGATAGGTGTTACGGGCACTAACGGCAAGACCAGCACGACCTACTTCATAGAGTCAATATTGAATTGCATAAAGCGCAAGACAGCCGTTATAGGCACCGTCGAAATAAGGATAAACGGCAAAAAGAGGGACATAGACTTTGCCACGAGCACTACTCCCGATACCATAGAGCTCAATCAGATGCTTAGGCTCATGGCAGACGAAGGCTGCGACGATGTTATAATGGAGGTTTCTTCGCACTCTCTGGAGCTTAAAAAGGTGGAGGGCATACGCTTCAAGGCGGGAGTTTTCACAAATCTCACGCAGGATCATCTGGACTTTCACAAGACCATGGAAAACTACTGCAATGCCAAGGCAAAGCTTTTTGGAATGTGCGAGTACGGCATAATAAATGTTGACGACGAGTGGTCGGATAAGATAATGGAAAACGCCGACTGTAAGCTTATCACCTTCAGCATAGATAAGCCCTCCGATCTAAGAGCAGAAAATATAGAATATCTCATGGACAGAGTGCGTTTCACTGTCGATATAAAGGGCGAAAAGGTGCCCTTCGAGCTCATGGTGCCGGGGCGCTTCAGCGTTTACAATGCTCTGGGCGCAATAGGAACGGCTCTTTCTATGGGGCTTGATATTCGGGATATAAAGAAGGGCATCGCCGATATAAAGGCGGTTCCCGGCAGAATAGAAAACATACCCAACAGCAGGGGCTTTAATGTAATAGTGGACTATGCCCACACCCCCGACGGACTTGAAAATATAATAAACGCCGTGAGGGAATTCACTTCGGGCAGGGTAATAACCGTGTTCGGCTGCGGCGGCGACAGAGACCGCAAAAAGCGTCCCATAATGGGCGAGATAACGGCAAGACTTTCGGACATTGCCATTGTTACATCGGATAATCCCCGCTCCGAAGAGCCCGAGGCGATCTTAAAGGAAATAGAGGTCGGCATAAAGCCCGTTACGGACAAGTATGAAATGATAGCCGACCGCTACAGCGCCATAAAGAGAGCCATAAGCATAGCCGAGAAGGGCGACAGCGTTATAATAGCGGGAAAGGGACACGAAAATTATCAGATACTCAAGGACAAGACAATACACTTTGACGACAAGGAAGCCGCAAAGGAAATTCTGGGAGAATAAAAAAATGAAGCTTTTACTCAGTGAAATAGCCAAAGCCACGGGCGGTAAGCTCGCGGGAGAGGATAAGGTGATAAATTCCATATCGCGGGATTCAAGACAGATAGGCGAAAACTGCCTTTATGTGCCCTTGAAGGGCGAAAAATTCGACGGCCATGACTTCATAGATAAGGCTTGCGAGGGCGGAGCGGCGGCTGTGCTCTCGGAGAGAGAAAATGAAGAATATTCCGTTCCCTTCGTAAGAGTAAAGGACACAAGGCTTGCCCTCGGCGATATAGCCCGCTTCTACAGACAGAAGCTCGGCGGTTTGAAGATAATCGCCGTAACGGGCAGCGTAGGCAAGACCACCACAAAGGATATGACGGCTTCCGTAATATCCCAAAAGTACAACACAGTCAAAACACAGGGCAATTACAACAACGACATAGGCGTTCCTCTTACCGTGTTTTCATTTGACGAGGACACAGAAGCTGCCGTTGTGGAAATGGGCATGAACCATTTTAAAGAGATAGAATATCTTTCGTCCATAGCTCTGCCCGATATAGCTATAATAACCAATGTAGGAGTTTCGCATATAGAAAATCTGGGCTCCAGAGAGGGCATACTCCAAGCCAAATGCGAGATTTTCTCCCATATGAAGGAGGACAGCCTCAAAATATTGAACGGCGATGACGATATGCTCATAACCGTTGCAGATAAGTATAAGAACATATGCTATGCTCATATAGACGGCAAGGGAGAGCTTTATGCCGACAATGTTGAACCGAAGGGACTTAAGGGCACGGACTGCGTTCTTCATATAGGCGGCGTTACAATACCCGTCGGTATTCCCGTTGCGGGCAGACATATGGTATTAAATGCGCTCCTTGCCGCAAGAGCGGGTATAGATCTGGGGCTCACATCGGATGAAATAAAGAGAGGCATAGAAGGCTTCAAGCCCACGGCTATGCGTATGGATGTGTTTGATACCGACGCCTACACCGTCATAAACGACGCTTATAACGCAAATCCTCAGTCGGTCAAGGCCTCGCTTGATGTGCTTGCCTCATGCGAGGGCAAAAAATGCGCAGTGCTCGGCGATATGTTCGAGCTTGGCAAGAATTCTCCCCAATACCATGCCGAGGTGGGCGAATATGCCGCCTCAAAGAGCATAGACCTTGTTGTGTGCATAGGCGAGCTTTCGGAAAATATGCATAGAGCCTGCCTTAAAAAGGGCGGAAAATCGCTCTATTTCGGTACCATGGAGGAATTTATCAATAATATTTTCTCCGTCCTGCCCAAGGACAGCACGGTGCTTGTGAAGGCGTCAAGAGGAATGCATTTTGAAAAAATAATAGAAAAACTCAGGAGTGAAAAGATATGATAAAGGAATTTTTACCGTCTGTATACGCTATACTTCTTTCATTTATAATTACCGTGCTGGTCTGTCCCGCAGTCATACCCGTACTGCACAGGATGAAGTTCGGACAGCCCATAAGGGAGGAGGGTCCTCAGTCGCACAAGAAAAAAGAGGGCACGCCTACAATGGGAGGAGTTATGATACTTCTGGGTTTTGTGGTTTCGGCGCTTCTCTTTTCGGGAGCAGAGCCCAATGTTATAGCGGTCGTTCTCATAACGGCAGGCTACGGCGCGGTAGGCTTCATAGACGACTTCTTAAAGGTGGTAAAAAAACAGAACGAGGGACTTAAGCCCCTTCAAAAAATAATATTTCAGCTCATAGTTACCGTCATTTTCTATATTTATATAGTCAAAACGGGTCAGGGCACGGATATTTATATACCGTTCACAAGGTCATTTTATCTCGACCTCGGCATACTCTACGCGCCGTTTTTGTTCTTTGTGATGGTAGGCACTGTCAACAGCGTCAACCTCACGGACGGACTTGACGGCTTGGCTTCGGGCGTTACCGCTCTTGTCACAATGTTTTTCCTCTTTGTTGCTGCGGGGCTTATGCTCAAGGGGCTTCCCTGCGCCTGCGGAGCAATGATAGGCGCGCTCATGGGCTTTTTGGTGTTCAACTGCCACCCTGCCAAGGTGTTTATGGGCGACACGGGTTCGCTTGCTCTGGGCGGTTTTGTGGCGAGCGTTGCCATACTTACAAAAATGCCCGTTATGCTTGTCATAGTGGGGCTTATATATGTGTGCGAAAGCCTTTCGGTCATCATTCAGGTCAGCTATTTCAAGGCTACAAAGGGCAAGAGAATATTCAAGATGGCGCCCATACATCACCATTTTGAGCTTTGCGGCATGCAGGGCATAAAGGTAGTACAGCTTTTCTGGATAGTTACCGCTGTTATGTGTCTTATAGGCTTTGCAGCGTGCAGGAATATATTTTAACAGGGGGATAATAAAATGGAATATAAGGATAAAAAGGTACTTGTCAGCGGCTTCGGCATGAGCGGTATATCCGCGGCGGGACTGCTTAAAAAGCTCGGCGCATCCGTCATACTGCAGGATAAAAAGACAGAGGCGGAGCTTTCAAAGGCGGAGGACTTTGAAAATAACAAGTCGGAGCTTACGGCAAAGGGCATAGAGCTTTATCTGGGCGCAAATCCCGACGACATAATAGGGGATATAGACATAC
>CANRNM010000066.1 GCA_947631975.1 uncultured Clostridia bacterium | reverse complement strand
ATAGAACAGCTTTTGACAGAGGTTATATATGAATTATATAACGCTCAAATGTCCGCTATGTTAGAAAGCGATAAGTAAGAACGAAAATAAATGCCCTCCCAAACGGGAGGGTGTTTTTGTGTAGGGAAATGTGCACATCATAGCAGTTTTTGCACTGCATACAATGTAGGGGCGACTTGTAGTCGCCCGCGGGAGACCACAGGATTGCACCGAAAGATTTATCATTGTATTTTGCTTGCAAAATACACTTGGACGCACGCAGTGCGGCTTTTGCGAAGCAAAAGTGCTGAACTCCCCTACAGGCAAAGATGGTTGTTTAACTTACCATTTTGTCAAATCCAAAAGCCCGTCATTATCATTCCGTAAACGAGCATAGTTTAAGCGAGTGTCGGAATAGATAAGACGGGCGGCGGTACACTCCTTCACACACTCCGGCAGGGCGGAATATATCGCCCTGCTTTTACCCGCCCTATCATTTTCATGCAAAAACAGAGCCTTTCGGCTCTGTTTTTTTTAATATATATTTACTTTATAAGACTATTTGAAAGTACATCGTTCATC
This sequence comes from uncultured Clostridia bacterium, assembly GCA_947631975.1. GTDB lineage: Bacteria > Bacillota > Clostridia > Lachnospirales > CAG-274 > Gallispira. The sequence continues at coordinate 11,255 of CANRNM010000066.1, read as the reverse complement.
TGGGATGCGAGGACGAACTCCATATTTGCCTTGCCGTACTCGGGTATTTCCTCCAAATCGGGGGCGTTTTCAACGGGTATTATTACCTTCTTTACGCCCGCTCTCTTGGCGGCAAGCACCTTTTCCTTAAGTCCGCCTATGGGCATTACCTTACCCCTTATGCTTATTTCGCCCGTCATGGCTATATCGGCTCTTACGGGGGTGCTGGTCATGGCTGAAACCATAGCGGTTGCCATAGTTATGCCTGCGGAGGGTCCGTCCTTGGGCGTTGCGCCCTCGGGAATATGGATGTGTACATCGGTATTGTCAAAATCTATATTCACGCCCAGCTCCTCGGCATTGGCTCTGATGTAGCTGAGAGCGGCATTGTAGCTCTCCTCCATGACCTTGCCAACATTGCCCGTTATCTTGAAATTGCCGCTGCCCTTCAAAATATTGACCTCGACATCAAGAGTTGTTCCGCCGACGGTAGTCCATGCAAGACCCTTGCATACGCCCACCTCGTCATGAGCATTTATTGTTTCGGGCAAGAACAGTCTCTTGCCGAGAAATTCGTGAAGATTTTTCTTCGTAACGATGACAGCCTTGCTCTCGTCGTCCTGGAGTTTTACCACCTTACGGCATACCTTGCCTATCATTCTTTCAAGGCTTCTTACGCCCGCCTCTCTGGTGTAGCCGTCTATAATGGCGTCCAGAGCGTCCTTTCTGAACTTGAGCTGAGCCTTCGTAAGTCCGTTGGCTTCAAGCTGTTTGGGCACAAGATAGCCTGCCGCGATGTGATATTTTTCCTCTGCGGTGTAGCTTGAAAGCTCCACAATTTCAAGTCTGTCCTTCAAGGGAGCGGGTATGGTATCAAGACTGTTTGCCGTGCAGAGGAAAAGGCAATGGCTCAAGTCATAGGGCATCTCGATGTAGTTGTCTCTGAAATTGACATTCTGCTCGCCGTCGAGCACCTCCAGAAACGCCGCAGACGGGTCGCCCTTGTAGTCCTTGCCTATCTTATCTATCTCGTCAAGGAGAATAAGCGGATTTGAAGAGCCTGCCTGCCTTATGGCATTTATGATCCTGCCCGGCATAGAGCCGAGATATGTCCTTCTGTGGCCTCTTATCTCCGCCTCGTCGCTTATGCCGCCAAGGCTCATTCTTACATATTTTCTGCCGAGAGCCCTTGCTATGGAGCGGGCTATAGAGGTCTTACCCACGCCCGGAGGTCCCACAAGACAGAGTATAGGCGCATTGGGATTGTCGACCTTGAGCCTTACGGCAAGGTATTCAACTATCCTTTCCTTCACCTTTTCAAGTCCGTAGTGATCCTTATCGAGCACCTGTTCAGCCTTCTTGACGGATGTGTTTTCCTCCGTCATTATGCCCCACGGGAGCGCCAGAACATGGTCTATATAGTCTCTTATAACGGAGCCTTCCGCAGAGCTCTGACCCGCTCTCTGAAGCCTCTTGAACTCCTTTTCGAGCTTTTCAACGGCATAGTCGGGCATATTGAGAGTTTTCATTTTCTCTCTGTACGCCTGTATTTCCTCGCCCGTACCGCTCTTGTCGCCGAGCTCCTCGTTTATGGCTCTCAGCTCCTCTCTGAGGAAGTATTCCTTCTGAGCCTCGTCTATATTTTCCTTTGCCTTTAACATGATGTCGTTCTTGACATTGGCTCTTTGTATTTCCTTTTCAAGCAAAGCAATGGTAAGTAAAGCCCTTTCGTATATGTCGGTTTCCTCGAGTGCGGAACGCTTATCCTCGAAGCCCTGAACGAGTCTGTCGCAGAGCTTATCGCAGAGCGTTCCCAAGTCCGTTGTCTTCTTTATGTCGTTGACAAGGGCGGGCTGAATGAGGGGTACTGCCCCTCTGTACTTTGCAAAAAGGTCCTTGAGCACATCCACGGAGGCGGACGACTTCATATCGTCGGCAGTGTTTATTTCCACCATGCTCTCTATCTGGCAGAGAGAATAATCGGAGCTTTTCTGAACGCTGTCGATATAAGCTCTCTCTATGCAGACAACGGAAAGCTTAACTCCGCCGTCGAGCCCTCTCATGGCATTTTTTATCTTTGCGGCAGTACCTATCCTGAATATATTGTTCTCGGTAATGCCTCTTGAGTAATCCTTCGCATTGACAAGCATGATATAGCTGTCTGCGCCCATAGCCGTTTTTACAGCTTCAATATATTCCTCGTCATCTATACTTATCGTGTAGCTGCATTTTGGAAAGGGAACTATTTCCTCAAGCAATAAAATCGGCATAATTCTCATATTATCCATATTACAACACCTCTTAATAATTTTTAAAATAAAAATATGTTACACATAAATCCGGGCTGTTGTATGTCAGCCGAAAATTTTTTAACTCTTCTATTACAGTATACACGACCGAGCCGATATTTTCAAGTGTCGGAAGCTATTATTTTTCTGCCAGAAGCTCCATTATTTTGTTGCTTCTTGCTATAAATTCCGTCATAGCCTCTCTTGAAAGCGGCTGATGGCTCATCACCGCAAGGTCGTATATCTGCCTGCAGAGCATATCTGACTCCTCTTTTCTGCTCTCGTCCATTGACAGAAGAAGCTTCACAACATTGTTGCCCGCGTTTAACACAAGCGTTTCGTCGCTTGGGATATTTGCGCTGTCCATGCCGTACATTGCCGACATTTCCTTCATTCTCCTGCTCTGCTCGCTAAGCTCTATCATTGCCGAGACCTCGTCGGACTTGAGATTTTCGACCTTGAGCTTAAGCTCATCCTTGCCCAGAGCCGACTTGAACTTGCTTTCAAGGGCATCCTTGTCGATATCGGTATCGCTGTCGGACTTGAGCATCTCGGAAACTGCCGAGTCTATCCTCTCAAAGCTCACGCCTCCGCTGTAAGCCTCAAGGAAGCTTACATAGGGTATATCAAGCCTTGTGTCGAGCACAACGGCGTCCATGCCCTCGTCGTTGAACATCTTTATATACTGCGCCTGCTGCTTCACATCGGAAACATAGAATACCTTGTTTTCCGCCTTAGCCTTGTTGCTGTCGGTATATTCGCTTAAGGTAACATACTTGCCGTCGGTAGTTCTGAAAAGAAGGCTGTCCTTTATCTTTTCATAGAAATCATGCTCGCGCATAGCTCCGTATTTAATGAAGGGGCTTATGTCCTCCCAATACTTCTCGTATTCCTCTCTGGACTTTTTGAACATGGAGTTGAGCTTATCCGCAACCTTCTTTGTGATATACTTGCTCATCTTTGTTACATAGCCGTCGTTCTGCAAAAAGCTCCTGCTGACATTCAGAGGAAGGTCGGGACAGTCTATCGTGCCCTTTAGGAGAAGAAGGAACTCGGGTATGACTTCCTTAAGGTTATCGGCTATGAATACCTGATTGTTATAGAGCTTTACCTGTCCCTCGATAGACTCCAGCTCGTGCTTGAGCTTGGGGAAATAGAGTATGCCCTTTAATCTGAAGGGATAGTCCATGTTGAGATGTATCCAGAAAAGCGGGTCGTTGAAATCCGTGAATACATTGTGATAGAAGCTCTTGTACTCCTCGTCCGTGCAGTCCTTGGGCTTTTTGAGCCAAAGGGGTTCGGTGGTGTTCACGGGCTTGTCGTCCTGCTCGTCATCCTTCTTGGAAGCGTCCTCAAAGTAAATCTCAACGGGCATGAAAGCGCAGTACTTTGCAAGTATTTCCTTTATCTTCCAGCCGTTCAAAAATTCCTTGTGCTCGTCGCTTATATAGAGCGTAACGGTAGTGCCCCTGTTGAGCCTGTCGCTATCGTCAAGCTCATACTCTATGCCTCCGTCGCACACCCACTTTGCGCTCGGCGCATCCGCAATATAGCTCTTTGAATCTATCTGCACTTTATCAGCCGCCATAAACGACGAATAAAAGCCCAGACCGAAATGTCCTATTATATCGTTGCCGTTTTCAAACTGATCCTGATACTTGGTTATAAAGTCGGTAGCGCCCGAAAAAGCTATCTCGGTGATAAATTTCTTTATTTCCTCCGCCGTCATGCCTATGCCGTTATCCGTGACCTGTATTGTCTTTGCCTTTTCGTCAAGCCTTACTATGACCTTGAGCTTTTCGTCCTTGTCAAGCTCAAATTCGCCCATTGCGGCAAGCTTTTTAAGCTTGGCTATGGCGTCGCAGCCGTTGCTGACAAGCTCTCTTAAAAATATATCGGTATCCGAATAAAGCCATTTTTTGATTATAGGGAAAATATTTTCGCTGTTGATAGATAAATTGCCTTTTTCCATTACAAACATCTCCTTAGTTAAAAAATAAAATTGCATTCTCCTATATATAATTATACATACAAGTTTGGAAATGTCAAGTGTTTTTTAGCACTCATTTTGAAAGAGTGCTAACAATTTTTTATAAAAGACTTCAAAAGGTCAATTTTCTTGCATTTGGGAGCAATAAGTTGTATCATAATATTAAGAAACATTTAAAAATATTCGGAGTATTTTTTATTGACTTAAAGTCGGCTTCAAGTGATAAAATATATTGTAGTAAAGACTTTCGGAGGAAGAGATATGTGCAGAGATAAAATAAACGAAATGACAGACATAATAAACAGCGTTATACTCGGCAAGGAGGAAATAATAAGAGAGGCTGTAACGGCGTTTATAGCCGACGGACACATACTGCTGGAGGACTACCCCGGAGTGGGCAAGACAACGCTTGCCGCCGCTCTGGCGCGCGCCATGAATGTGCAGAGCAGGAGAGTGCAGTTCACCCCCGACGTTATGCCGTCGGATCTGACGGGCTTTTCAATATACAGAAAGGATATTGAAAAATTTGTGTATCAGGAGGGCGCGGTATTCTGCAATCTTCTGCTTGCGGACGAGATAAACAGGACCTCGCCCAAAACGCAGTCAGCCCTTCTGGAGGTCATGGAGGAAAAGCAGGTGAGCGTAGAGGGCGTAACAAGGAAGGTCCCCGAGCCGTTCTGGGTAATAGCCACGCTCAACCCCTACGGCTCCGGCACACAGCCCCTTCCCATACCGCAGATGGACAGATTCATAGCCTCCATGTCGCTGGGCTATCCCGAAAAGGACAGCGAGGTGGAAATTGCCATGACAGCCACAAGGAACAGGAGAACCGACGCCATAAAGCCCGTTCTTGACAAGGAGACAATAGAAAAGGCGCGAAATGAAGCCGAAAAAACATACATCGACAAGAAGGTTTGCGAATATATAGTGGAGCTTGTGAGGGCTACGAGAGAGCACAGGCATATAGAGATGGGAGCAAGTCCCAGAGCCACAATAGCGCTTGTGAAGCTGGGCAAAAGCTCCGCTTGGCTAAAGGGAAAGGACTATGCGGACCCCAACGACATAGAGGAACAGTTCATATACGCGCTGCGGCACAGGATAGTGCTCACATCCGACGCCGAAACGGAGGGCATAAGCAAAGAGGCTGTGCTCAACGACATTATTTCATCCGTGCCAAAGCCCCTGCCCACAGGGAGGTAATATATGATAATAATATATTTAGCCGTTATGGCAGTTATATTCTATGTAGGAGGCATATACAGGGATATGCCCGTAACAGCGCTTTTTATAGCTGAAGCCGTAATGCTTCTGCTTCTTATGATACAAACGATCACGGCGCGCAGAAAAATAAACTGTTTTTTCAAAAAGAACACGGCATACGCCATAAAAAACACACCCTCAAAAAGAGAGGCTTTATTCAGAAACGGCTCGCGCTTCACGCTCTTAAAGCTCAGCTGCAACGTAAAGAGCTTCTATGCGGAGAATGACAAAGCAAAGGCAAAAAAATACAGATTTTTTATACCCTCGGGCGGCGAAAAGAGCATATACCCCGCCGTTACGGGAGAATACTGCGGTATACTTAAAACAAGGATATACAATGTAAAAATAAAGGACTGCTTCGGCATAACGGGCGCAGGTACAAAGGCTTGCGCGGAAGGAAGCATAGTGATACTGCCATGCGAAAAGCCTCTGAAGCTGATAAAAAGGACGACCCCCTCGGACTACGACAGAGAGGTTACGGAAAGCCTCATGCACAGCGGGACGGACTCCCACGAGGTGCATCAGCTAAGGCTTTACAGATACGGAGACCCCGTAAAAAACATACACAGGAATTTATCCGCCCGAACAGACGAGATATATTACAAGGAGTACAAGGCGACGGAAAGCAGCAGCGCAAAGCTTTTTGTGGATATAAAGGGGCTGTCTGAAAAGGATATTGAGGAAAGAGATGTTTTTTACGAGCTTTGTTCGTCCGTTATACTGGGCATTTTCGACTGCCTGGGAGCGGTGGAGGCGCAGTGGTACAACGGAAGCAAGAGAGAAAAAATGACGCTCAAGGAAAGAGCGGGGATAAGAAATATACTCGCTCGGCTCTACAGCTGCAAAACGGACAAAAGCGCGGATATATCGGATATGGATAAAGCCGAAAACAGCTTTATGTTAAACGCCTCTCTGGAGCTTTACGCGGACAAGAGGCATATTTTCACATTTTCACGCGAGAGCTGGGAAGAACAGATAAAGACGGAGGAATTTATAATTTGACGGACGCAAGGGAAAAATATACAAGGCATTTTTGTGGTTTTATATTTCTTATGCTTGGCACGGCGGGAGCTCTCTGCGCTCTTAGGGATGTTTTCGGAGGAAGCGCGGGGCTTTTTGTCGTGCCCGTAATTACAGTGTTTTCATATATTATTTTCCTCTCCGCGCAGAAGCTTAGGTTTTTTATATTGCAAATCATAATAATGTGCATAGGCTTATATGCCGTGATACACGCAAAAAGCGCCGATGCCGAGAAATACGCCGAAAACATAATATACTGCATAACAAGCCTTAAGAGCTTTGATACATATGACATCGGCTTTTTTGTGATACTTGCGGGGATAGTGTGGGCGGAGCTCGGCTCTTTTTTTTCCGTAACGCTTAAAAGAAGCGGGCTTTATTTTCTGCTTATAACAGCCTTTGCGCTGCTTTGTCCTTATATGGGCAAAGGCGCAGGACTTTACAGCATAGCGCTTATGCTCGTTTCATACATAGGACTTCACATGCTCTATATACCGAGGAATGTGAAAATAAGCGCTTCGATAGTATTTTTATCCCTTATTGCGCTCTGCTTTTCGCTCTCGCTTTCGTATTACACGGCGGACAAGCTCCACAGCAGGATATACGACAAGGCGGACGATGTGGAGGGCGTTGTGCACAGGCTTGTGAACGACCTCATATACAGCAGGGGCTCCGACTATGATTCGGGCAGAGTAAATTCGGGCAACAACTATCAGAGAGGCACGGACGCGGTTGAAATATGGCTCTCGGACAAGCCCACGGAGCCCGTATATTTAAAGGGCTTCGAGGGCGGAGACTACACGGGAAACGCTTGGGCGGAGGCGAACGAAGGCGACTTTTTCAACAAGCTCTCATATGAAATGGGCTGGAACAGATGGGGCAACTATATGTCCGCAATGTACAAGGAAATATATTACAACGCCAACAACAGCTCAAATCCGCAGATATTGAGGAAGGCAAGGACTATAACGATAAATCCTCTCCTTCCAAATGTAAAAAACAGATATTATCCCTATATGGGCAGATGGGAGCACATAACGAGGAAGGAAAACATAGCCTATGTGTACTCGTACTATGAGCTTAAGGATATGGACATACGCAAGGATATGCTGGATATGCAGTCGCTTAGGCGGTTCAACTACCTTCAGGACAGCTACGAGCAGTATGTATACGAGCACTATCTCACGCTGCCCTCGGGCATGGAGAGGCTTAAGGAGCTCTGCGCGGAGCAGGAGCTTGAAAGCGTGGACGACAAGACAAGGTTCATACAGTCCGTCCTAAGCCAAAGGACATACTCTCTGCGCCCGGGCATGGCTCCGCTCAACAGGGATATAGTGGAGCACTTTATGTTTGAGAGCAGAAGAGGCTACTGCGTTCACTTTGCCTCGGCTGCCGTGCTTATGTACCGTATGCTGGGAGTGCCCGCAAGATATGTTACGGGCTACCGCGCCAATGCGGGACTTTTCAGAGAGCTTGAGGACGGGGACGATTACTTCAAGGCGACGGACAGAGATGCCCACGCCTGGGCTGAAATATATCAAAAGGACAAGGGCTGGGTGCCGGTCGAGGTAACTCCGGGCATAGGGAGCGCGAGCGCAGCGGGAGAGGAAAACACGGCTGAATACACATCTCTTACGGAGCGGAGCACCGAGGCCGACGAGGAAGAAACCGACGGCGGCATAGAAAGCACGACCGAAAGGGACAGCAAAAATGCTATATACGCCCTCGGCGCGGCTGCGGCTCTTACAGCCGTTATAATAATAAGGCGAAGAATAAGGCTTAGCAAAATAAAAGGAAGCGGCGTAACAAAGCTTTTTGGCTATATGCTTGATGCTGTTTCGATAAAAGGCGAAAAATACACGGGTATTGAAAAGGACATAGAGGAAAGGCTCACAGGCTCAATAAGCGTTATGAACGGGGACGAAGCCAAGAGGCTGAAGGATATTGTATACGGCGAGGCCTACGGCGGCAAAAAAGCCGATGAAAAGGAAAGAGAATTTGCGCTCATGCTCTGCAAAAAGAGCGTAAAGAGCATATATTCGGAGGTGAATATATTTAAACGCCTTTATATGAAATATATAAAATGCCTGTGCTGATTTAATGAATTTTTAATAAAAAATATGTTGACTTGAGTTCACTCCATACTGTTAGAATTAAATTACCGACAGGTAAACTCACTCAAATCTTTAAAAACACACATGAGGAGGAGATGTAAACTCAACCGTCTTTTAACCATCAAAAAAGACCTCATTTGAGGTCTTTTTTTGTGTTTATATCAAGCAAAATCCGCATCGCACTTATTTGCGCTGTTCCAGCTGTGGTGCTGGTCAAGCTTGAAGAAGGCGTCGCTCTTAAGGAAGAAGGTAGCGTTAGGAACGTCTGTGTTTGTGTAGTTCTCATCATAGGTTACGTCAATGTTGTACCATACGCCGTTTACGCATACCTGATTCCATGAGTGGCTGTTGTCCTTTTCAACGGCTATCGTGCAGGGGATAGCGAGCTTATCCATTATGGACTTGAAAGCAAGCGAATAAGCGTTGCATGTGCCCTTGCCGTTTACAAGGAGGTCATATATTGTAACAGCCTTATAGGTATAGTCATAGTTTGCTCTCTTTATAAGCTCGTCGTGTACATACTTGATCTTGTCGACCGTAGCAGCCTTCTTTGAAGCTTCTGCAACTATAGCGTTTACGGCAGCGTCAGCGCTTGCCGCGGAGGTATTGGTCGTGAGATAGCCCACTGTTATGGAAGTAGCCTTCTTGCCCTTGTAAGCGCACTTTATAGTGCCGTCCAAGTTAGTCATAACGGGGTTTGTATTGAACATCTGAGCAAAGGTCTTCATTACATCTGCTACGGATGCGTCGCACTTTGTTACATCTATGGTAGTCTGGAAGTTCTTAACTCCCGCTGCTATAACAGACTCGATAGACTCGCCTGCCATTGCTGTTGTACTCATTAATAAAGCTGCTGTTACTGTGATCAAAGCAAATAATTTCTTCATAATTGCCATCTCCTTTGATTAAAGTTAAAGTTAAGCTTGCAATAAAAAAGCGTTATCCTATGTGATAGATAACGCAAAGCTGACAGAACATTTTGTAGTGCTTCACCGAAAATGAGCGACATTTCCCCCTCATTTTTGAGATCGTCAAAAAAAGGAATCTCATATGATTATCCTCTTTGATAATCCTCGGGTGAATTTTTGTACAAAAAAATCCGCCACTGTTACATACCGTAACAGGCAACCGGCTGTCATATCTCCTAAGAGATTTAGACCCTTGGCTTTGCGTCCTTACCTTTCGGTAAGTTTGCCCATATATTTAATTGAAAACCAACTAAAAAATGGCACATATAATCAAGTTTAAGTCATTTTTGAGAAAACTTCCCCCTTGGCTCTCCCTTGATGTAATTTCATTATAGCATTTTGTTTTGAATAATGCAATACCCAAAAATGCATAAATTTATATTTCCTTCCAAGCTCAAAAAACACTATACTGCACAAAAAACCGCTTTAAAAAGGGGCTTTTGACGGTTTTCTCACTATAAATCCCATAGCCTCTCACTTATGGGCGATTTTATTAAAAAATGAATTAAAACTTCTTTCATTATTCATTAAAGTGTGATATAATTTTTATATATAATAAAAACCCGACCCTTCGGGGCGGATATATAAAGAGGTAAATAATTATGGAAAACTGGAGAAAAAACATAAGAAATATAGCGCCTTATGTTCCAGGCGAACAGCCCAAGGACAAGGACATAATAAAGCTCAATACAAACGAAAGCCCCTATCCGCCATCACCCATGGTAAAAAAGGCGCTTGAAGGCTTTGACGCCGACACTCTCAGACTCTACCCCGACTTTGTATGCTCCAAGCTCAAGAACCTTCTGGCAGAGCAGTGCCAAGGCGAAGAAGGCGAGGTGTTCCTCGGCAACGGCTCGGACGAAGTGCTTGCGCTCTGCTTTATGACATTTTTCAATTCCAAAAAGCCCGTGCTTTTTGCCGACATTACATATTCCTTCTACGATGTGTGGTGCTCCCTTTTCAACATAGACTACAAAAGAGTACCCTTGGGGGATGACTTCCGCATAAAAAAGGAGGACTACTTCGGCGAAAACGGCGGCATAGTGATAGCCAATCCCAACGCGCCCACAGCTATATATATGGAAAACGGCGATATTGAGTATATAATAAAGCAAAATGGATCTTCTATAATAATAGTTGACGAGGCATATATTGACTTCGGAGGAAAGAGCATTGCGCCCCTCATACATAAATATGACAACCTTGTTGTGGTGAGGACTTATTCAAAATCGCGCGATCTGGCAGGCATAAGGCTTGGCTATGCCTTCGCTTCAAAGCCTCTTATAGAGGCGCTCGAAGCCGTGAAAAACAGCTTCAACAGCTATACGGTGAGCACGATTTCAAGGCTTGCAGCAGAGGCGGCGGCAGAGGATACAGAGTATTTTGAAATGTGCCGAGGCAAAATAATAAAAACAAGGGAAAACACCGTAAAGGAGCTTGAAAAGCTGGGCTTTGAAACTCTGCCCTCCTCCGCAAACTTTATATTCACAACGCATAAGGACATAAATGCCGAGGAGCTTTTCAGCTATCTAAAGGAAAACAAAATATATGTGAGATATTTCAAAAAACCGAGGATAGACAACTATCTCAGAATAACTATAGGAACCGACGAACAGATGAGCGCTTTGCTCGATGC
>CANRNM010000065.1 GCA_947631975.1 uncultured Clostridia bacterium | reverse complement strand
AAGGCAAAGATACTTAAGGCAAACGACATTGCGACCGTCATAACGGGCAACATAACGGGTCATCCCGTAAGAGTTATAAAGAACAAACTCACCACCGCTTTTGCAAAGGCGGAAAAGGAGGAAACGGGCAAGGACGAGCCCGATCTGGCGCGTCTTGACGCTCTGGGCACGGGCGCATTGCAGAAGGCTGTCAAGCTCGGCGATATGGACAACGGCTCCATAATGAGCGGTCAGATAGCGGGCATGGTAAATAAGGAGCAGAGCTGCAAGGAAATAATTGACGAGATAATGGAGCAGTTCACGGCTCTTATGAAATAAGGAGTATAAAAATATGAAAACAGCTTTTATTTTCAGCGGTCAGGGCTCGCAGTATGCGGGCATGGGCAAGGAGCTCTACGACAGCTTCGGCTGCGTGAAGGATATATTTGACAGGGCGGACAAGGCTCTGGACTTCAGCCTTACCGATATGTGCTTCGGCGAGGACGAAAGACTCAACGAAACGGAGTACACACAGCCCGCTCTCCTCACCATGAGCTATGCGCTCTATGCTCTCATGAGCGAAAAGGGCGTTAAGGCGGACTATGTGGCAGGCTTGAGCCTGGGCGAATACTCCGCGCACACCGCAAGCGGGACCTTCGATTTTGAGGAGGCTGTGAGGCTTGTGCGCAAGAGAGGAAAATTTATGACAGAGGCAGTGCCCAAGGGCGAGGGCGCAATGTGCGCCGTTTTGAACCTCGACGCGCAGAGCATACAGTCAGCCTGCGATGAGGCAAGCTCCGCGGGCAGGTGCATGATAGCCAATTACAACGCTCCGGGACAGATAGTCATAGCTGGCGACAAGGCGGCTGTCGAGAGGGCGGCGGAGCTCGTGCTCGAAAAGGGCGCAAAGAGAGCCGTTATGCTCAATGTGAGCGGTCCCTTCCACACATCTCTTTTAAAGCCCGCCTCGGATAAGCTCAAGGCGGAGCTTGACAAAACGGAGCTTAAGACAATGAATATTCCCGTCATCACCAATCTTACGGCGGAGGTCGTAGACGATGTGAACGGCGTTAAGGATATACTTGTAAAGCAGGTCATGAATCCCGTCAAATGGGAGCAGAGCGTTTACAAAATGCTTGAACTCGGCGTGGATACATTCATAGAGCTGGGACCCGGCAGGACGCTTTCGTCGTTTGTAAAGAAGGCGGCAAAGCAGGCGGGCGCAGAGGGTATAAGCATTTACAATGTCGAGGACATAAAGACCCTTGAAAAGACTTTAGGAGGCTTAGGTTTATAATGAAAGGTAAAACTGTTATAGTAACGGGCGGCGCAAAGGGTATAGGCAGGGCTGTGGCTCTCGCCTTTGCGGACGAGGGCGCGGATATAGTGCTCAACTACAGGTCGACCTCCCCCGACGCCGTTAAAGCGGAGATAGAGGCAAGGGGCGTTAAATGTCTTGCCGTTCAGGCGGATGTGAGCGTTTTTGCCGAGGCTGACAAGCTAGTAAGCGAGGCTATGAACGAGTTTGGCAGAGTTGACGTGCTTGTGAACAATGCGGGCATAACGAGGGATACCCTCCTCATGCGTATGAAGGAGGAGGACTTCGACGCAGTCATAAATACCAACCTCAAGGGCTGCTTCAATATGATGCGCGCCGTTACAAAGCCCATGATGAAGCAGAGAAAGGGCGCTATCATAAATATGTCCAGCGTAATAGGTCTTGCGGGCAATATAGGTCAGGTCAACTACGCGGCAAGCAAGGCGGGCATTCTGGGCATGACCTACAGCGCGGCTAAGGAGCTTGCCTCCAGAAATATCACCTGCAACGCCGTGGCTCCGGGCATGATAGCCACGGACATGACAGCCGTGCTGAGCGACAAGATGAAGGAGCAGATACTTCAAAATATTCCTCTCGGCAGGCTCGGTCAGCCCGAGGAAATAGCGCAGACCGTGCTGTTTTTGGCTAAGTCGGAATATATCACGGGTCAGGTCATCACCGTCGACGGCGGCATGGTGATAGGCAGATAACAACTTGTTTTAAGGAGGATATTAAATGGAACGCAGAGTAGTTATAACAGGTATAGGCGCTATAACGCCCATAGGCAACAACACCGAGGAGTTTCTCGACGGTCTTAAAAGCGGAAAAAACGGCATAGGTCTTATCACGCGCTTTGACACTTCCGAGAGCAAGGTAAAGTGCGCGGGCGAGGTAAAGGGCTTCGACCCCGAGACCGTTGTGGACAGGAAGGAAGTAAAGCGAAACGACCTCTTCAGCATTTACGCCATGGGCGCGGCGGACGAGGCTGTCAAGATGTCGGGCATAGACCTTGACGCCATAGACAAGCACCGCTTGGGCGTCATAATAGGCTCGGGCATAGGCGGAATAATGACTATAGAGGAGCAGTCGACCAAGATGGCGCTTAAGGGCATGTCGAGGATAGCGCCCCTCTTTATCCCCATGGCTATTTCAAACATGGCTGCGGGCAATGTTGCCATACGCTTCGGCGCAAGAGGCACCTGCCTTGATATAGTTACGGCGTGCGCCACTGCTACGCACTCCATAGGCGAGGCATTCAGGAGCATAAAGCACGGCTACAGCGATTATATTATTGCGGGCGGCACGGAGGCTCCCATATGCAGGCTCGGCGTAGGCGGATTTTCCGCTCTTAAGGCGCTCACCACAAGCGACGACCCCAACAGGGCTTCCATTCCCTTCGATAAGGAGAGAGCGGGCTTTGTTATGGGCGAGGGCGCAGGCATACTCTTTATGGAGAGCTTGGAGAGCGCAAAGGCAAGAGGCGCGGAGATACTTGCGGAAATAGTGGGCTACGGCTCCACCTGCGACGCCAACCACATCACCGCTCCCCTTGAGGACGGCGACGGCGCGGCAAGGGCTATGCTTGCGGCTATCGAGGAAGCGGGCATAGATAAATCGCAGATAGACTACATCAACGCCCACGGCACCTCCACTCATCTTAACGATATGTCGGAGACGGCTGCCGTCAAAAAGGCTTTCGGCGAATATGCAAAGGATATAAACATAAGCTCCACAAAGTCCATGACTGGACATCTTCTCGGAGCTACGGGCGCAGTCGAGGCAATAGCCACTGTGCTTGCGCTCAAGGAGGGCTTTGTGCCTCCCACTATCAACTATAAGGTCCCCGACGAGGAGTGCGACCTCAACATAACGCCAAACAAGGCTGTTGAAAGGGATATAAAGTACGCTCTTTCAAACACGCTCGGCTTCGGAGGACACAACGGCGTGCTCTGCTTGAAGAAGTGGGAGGAATAATGAAATGATGGATATTAAGGAAATAATGAGCATAATCCCCCATAGGTACCCGTTTCTTTTGATAGACAAGGTCATAGAAATGGAGGAGGGAAAGAGCTGTACAGCCATAAAAAATGTTACAATGAACGAACCCTTCTTTCAGGGTCATTTTCCGGGCGAGCCCGTTATGCCGGGCGTGCTCATAATAGAGGCTCTTGCGCAGACGGGAGCCGTAGCTATGCTCTCCAGAGAGGAATTTAAGGGCAAGATAGCGTTTTTCGGCGGCATAGACAAGGCTAAGTTCAGAGGCAAGGTAACGCCCGGCGACACTCTCCGCCTTGAGGTGGAAATGATAAAGATAAAGCGCAATGCGGGCATAGGCAAGGGAATTGCCTATGTGGACGGCAAGAAGGTGGCTGAAGGCGAGCTTACATTTATGATAGGCTAAAAGAGAAGGTTACGAGGTGCGGTAATGAAATTATTGAACAACATCAAATCGGGTATCGACAAAATAACGGTCGATAACCTAAAGGGCAAGGTAACTGCCATAAAGGACGCTATACCCACGCCCGAAAAAAAAGAAAAGAAGGAAAAGCCCAAAAAGGCTGAAAAATCCGCGGATAAGGACAATAAGGAGGAAATACCCGAGGGCTTTATAAAGTGCCCGTCCTGCTCCGCAGTCATAGACAAGAAGGACCTTGGAACGCTCAAGATATGCCCCAAGTGCGCCAAGCTTTTCAGAATGAACGCCAAGGACAGAGTGAAGGCTATTGCCGACAAGGGCAGCTTCGACGAGTTCGACATAAATATGGAGTCGGTCAATCCCCTTGATTTCCCCGATTATGAGGTAAAGATAAAGAGCCTGCAGGAAAAGACGGGTCTTAAGGACGCCGTTAAGACGGGCAGGTGCACTATTGGCGGACGCCCCTGTGTGCTGGGCGTTATGGACAGCGGGTTCATGATGGGCTCTCTCGGCTCCGTAGTGGGCGAAAAGCTCACAAGAGCCTTTGAATATGCCACGGAGAATAAGCTCCCCGTCATCATTTTCACCTGCTCCGGAGGCGCAAGGATGCAGGAGGGCATAATTTCTCTTATGCAGATGGCAAAGGTCAGCGCGGCTGCTGCAAAGCACTCCGAGGCGGGACTTTTGTATGTAACGGTGCTCACAGACCCCACAACGGGCGGAGTTACGGCAAGCTATGCCATGCTCGGCGACATAATACTCTCCGAGCCCAAGACGCTCATAGGCTTTGCGGGCAGGCGAGTTATAGAGGGCACAATAAAGCAGAAGCTCCCCGACGACTTCCAGACATCGGAGTTTTTGCTTGAACACGGCTTTATAGACGCCATAGTGGAGAGAGAAAAGCTCCCCGAGGTGCTTGCGGATATACTCAAGCTCCATAATGTTGAAAAGGCAGGTGAAGCGTAATGCCCGCTTATGATAAGGTAAAAATAGCGAGAAAGGTCTCAAGACCCACTGCGCTTGACTATATAAACCATATTTTTGACAATTTTATAGAGCTCCACGGCGACAGAGGCTTCAGAGATGACAACGCCATTGTGGGAGGCATAGCCCTGCTGGGCGATATACCCGTTACCGTTATAGGCGTGCAGAAGGGCAAGACCATGGAGGAGAACATAAAGCGCAACTTCGGTCAGCCCCACCCCGAGGGCTACAGAAAGGCTCTCAGGCTCATGAAGCAGGCGGAGAAGTTCCACAGACCCATTATAAACTTCATAAACACGAGCGGGGCTTATCCCGGCGTGGGCGCGGAGGAAAGAGGACAGGGCGAGGCTATAGCCCGCAACCTCATGGAGATGACAAACCTCAGAGTGCCGACCATATCTATAGTTATAGGCGAGGGCGGCAGCGGCGGCGCGCTTGCTCTTGCGGTTACGGACAGGGTGTGGATGCTTGAAAACTCCGTATATGCGGTGCTCTCTCCCGAGGGCTTTGCAAGCATACTCTGGAAGGACGCAAAGAGGGCTAAGGAGGCTGCCGACGTTATGAAGATAACTGCGGAGGACCTCTATAACCTCGGCGTTGTGGAAAAGGTAATAAAGGAAGTGGACGGCGGAGCGCAGAACGACTTCGGCTTCACTGCCAATCTCATAAAGTCCAAGCTCGAAACGGAGCTTGCGGAGCTTATGGCTAAGGATATTGATACTCTCCTCTCCGAGAGATATGAAAGATTCAGGAGATTCGGGGAGTTTAAGGAATAAGGTTTTTTTGAAATAACGGGCTTGGTCCCGTTATTTTTTCGGGGGGGGCGTAGCTTAGATGTTTATCCCCCCTCAGTCGCTTTCAGCGACTGAGGGGGGGATTTACTACAAAATCCATAAGATGAAAATATCACCACCCCGACCCACAGCAAAAAAAGAAAGAAAATCACAATGAAACAAAGCAATAAAAAACTGACGCCAAACGCAAAAGCGCTGCGAAAAAATATGACAAAGCAGGAAAGAAAGCTATGGTATTGTTTTCTGCGCACATATCCCTTAAAGTTTCGCAGGAAGGCGGTAATATTGGATTACATACTCGATTTTTATTGCAGCGGCGCAGGACTTGCAATAGAGCTTGACTGCTCTCGGCATTATACGGACGAAGGCAGGGAATACGACACGCAACGAACGGAAAAATTAAACAAAAAGGGAATAGAAGTGATAAGATTTTCAAATAAAGATGTGAATGAACGCTTTGACGAGGTGTGCGAAGCCATAAAATCAATAATAAATGACAGAAAAGGCAAGGAATAGCATATAAGATGTTTGATAACTATATTTTTTGTCCCATACTGCGCAATATTTATCTTCTGCTCTATATTGACAAAACGCCCTTATTATGGTAATATATTAACATAATGTAAACGAAATTTATCTATCAAAGAAAGGATGACTTGAATGAAAAAATTTTTAGCATTACTTATGGCAGGTTTAATGACAGTTTCTATGGCTGCTTGCGGCGGCTCGGGCAACGAGGCTGCAGAGGGCGCGGACGAGGCTGCGGCAGACGGCGCAAAGACTTACGTTATAGCTACAGACACGGCTTTCCCGCCATTTGAATTTACAAATGCGGACGGCGAGTTCGTAGGTATCGACGTGGATATTATCAACGCTATAGCAGAAGACCAGGGCTTCAATGTAAGGATCGACTCCCTCGGCTTTGACGCAGCTCTTGCTGCCGTTCAGTCGGGTCAGGCAGACGGCGTTATAGCAGGTATGTCTATCACGGAAGAGAGAAAAGAAAAGTTTGACTTCTCCGATCCTTATTACACGGCAGAGGTTACAATGGCTGTTGCTCAGGGCTCCGACATAAAGAGCTATGAGGACCTTAACGGCACTACAGTTGCCGTAAAGACAGGCACAAACGGCGCAGACTACGCTAAGTCCATCGCCGATCAGTACGGCTTCACGGTTAAGGAATTCAAGGATTCTCCCACAATGTACCAGGATGTTATAGCAGGCAACACAGCGGCTTGCTTCGAGGACTACCCCGTTATGGCTTACAATGTTAAGCAGGGCGCAGGCCTTGAGATACCCGAGGGTACTCTTGCGGCAGGTACGGACTATGGCTTCGCTGTAAGCAAGGGCGAGAACGCAGAGCTTCTTGAAGCCTTCCAGACAGGTCTTGCAAATATAAAGGCTAACGGCAAGTATCAGGAGATCGTGGATAATTACACGAAGTAATAACACAGTGCAGAGGTGTTGGCTTCAGCACTCGCCGAAAGGCAAAAAAATTAAATCAGCACAATGTAGTGGCTGCCCTTATCTAGCTTTGGGCAGCCATTTTTAAAGGAGGAATAATATGCTGGGCATTATACAGAATTATTGGGGAATGCTTCTGCTCTCGCTGGGTCAGACGCTCCTGCTCACGCTTTTGTCCCTTATCTTTGCTTTTGTTATAGGTCTTGTGTTCGGAATAATGAATGTTACAAAGGTGCGTCTGCTCAATTTCATAGCCACGGTCTATGTGGACGGTATAAGAGGCGTACCCCTTATCGTTCTTGCGTACTTCACTTATTTCGGCGTGCCTATGTTCATAAGGAGCCTCGGTTTTTCAAACTTTAGGCTTACGGCGCTCACGGCGGGCACTATTGCCCTCTCCATGAATGCGGGCGCTTACATGGCGGAGATATTCAGAGCGGGCATACAGTCCGTGGACAAGGGTCAGATGGAGGCGGCGCGTTCGCTCGGTCTGGGCTACGGCAAGTCTATGCAGAAGGTCGTTCTGCCCCAGGCAATAAGGACAATGATACCTTCTATCATAAACCAGTTCATAATTTCACTTAAGGATACATCCATACTTTCCGTCATTGGCTTCCCCGAGCTCACAAAGGCGGGCAATATCATAGTTGCCGTCAACTTTGATGTGTTCGGCGTATGGGCGATAGTAGCGCTTATTTACATGGTTGTTATCGTTACCCTTTCGCGTATCGCAAAGGTGATTGAAAGGAAGGTGAATGTGGGAAATGAAAGATGATACTAAAATTCTTGTCAAAAATCTCAAAAAGAGCTTCGGCAAGCTGGAGGTGCTCAAGGACATAAACACGGAGATAAAGACGGGCGAGGTGGTAGTGCTTCTGGGTCCCTCGGGCTCGGGCAAGTCCACATTTCTTCGCTGTCTTAACAGGCTTGAGGACATAACCTCGGGCGATGTGTACATCAATGGCGTTAACGTTGCCGCAAAAAAGGTCAATTTAAATGCCGTAAGGCAGAATATAGGCATGGTTTTCCAGCATTTCAATCTCTTTCCGCACATGACCGTACTCGACAACATTACCCTTGCGCCCGTGGAGCTTAAAAAGATGACTAAGGACGAGGCAAAGAATAAGGGTATGGAGCTTCTGAAGCGCGTAGGTCTGGAGGAGAAGGCGGAGGCTTATCCGCCGCAGCTTTCGGGCGGACAGAAGCAGAGGGTGGCTATCGCCAGAGCTCTTGCCATGAATCCCGACATAATGCTCTTTGACGAGCCGACTTCCGCGCTCGACCCCGAAATGGTAGGCGAGGTTTTAAGCGTTATGAAGGAGCTTGCGCGCGACGGTATGACAATGGTGTGCGTTACTCACGAGATTGGCTTCGCAAGAGAGGTTGCGACCAGAGTTATTTTTATGGACGGAGGATATATTGTTGAGGAGGGCACTCCCGACGAGGTGATACTTCACCCCAAGGAGCCCAGAACTATAGATTTCCTTAACAAGGTGCTGTAAAAAAAAGGGGGCTTCACAATGAAAAAAATAATAACCATAAGCCGTGAATTCGGCTCGGGAGGCGGCACAATAGGCGAAATGCTCGCCCGCGACTTAGGCTTTGAGTACTACAACAAGGAGCTTATTCTGACCGCTGCCGCAGAGTCCAATCTGGATGTTGATTCGCTCGTGCAGTGGGACGAAAAAATACCCGTGCAGTTCGGCTTCACACAGAGCCTTTTCGACTTCTACAATAAGCCCTTGAGCGAGCAGATAGTGGAGGCGCAGAAAAAGGCTATACGGCTTTTTGCCTCAAAGGGAAACTGCGTCATTGTGGGCAGAAACGCCAACAACATACTTAAGGAATATGACGACAGCATACACATATTTATTCATGCCGACATAAAGTGGAGGCTTGAAAGAATGAAGGAAAAAATGCCCGATATGCCCGAAAACAAGGTGCTTGAGGGTCTTAAGACCGTCGATAAGGCAAGACGGAAATATTGCAGCTATCACACAAAGACAGCCTTCGGCGACGCCGCAAATTACGACCTCTGCTTGAGCTCCTCCTCCTTCGGTATAGAGGGCTGCGTGGAGATAATAAAAGCCGCGCTGTAGACTTGCGGAATGAAATTTGCAGGGCAATGACCGGAGTGTAAAAAGGTATTATTCCTTGCCTGTAGGGGCGTGCCTCGGTTGCATGGGCGAGCAGCAACACGAAGTGTTGCGACCAGCCATTGCTCGCCCGCTTGCAGGGCGATATTCTTCCGCCCTGCTAAAGTGTTTTAAACAGTGTACTCTCGCCCGTCTTATCAATTTCCCCGCTCGCTTAAACTATGCTCGCTTAGGAAATGATAATGACGGGCTTTTGGTTGGGGGGTATATTATTAAGCTGACTTTGTTTAATACACATATTTCTCCGCCGCTCCCGCCCCTTTATTGATTTTGTCGAATACAGCCAAATTTTTATTTGTATTTTTTGTGTATAAAAATGCTTGACAAACTATATTCACAATGATATAATAAGCGTATTGTGATAAATATTGTGGATAGTCCGCGCGCTCACGGCTATTTCTGATGCTTGGGAGTGTTTTTAATGCTTATTGATGTTAGAAATATTGACGGCAGGTCTGTGGATTTCAGCTTTGACGAAAATGTTGATATCAATTTGCCCTCGGGCATGACAGACGCAAAGGTCTCCATCAGAGGCAATGTGCGCAGACGGGACAACAGCCTTTACATCGTGAAGGGCAGTATAGACGCGGTTTTAAACCCTCAATGCGACCGCTGTCTTAAGCCTTTTGAGCTTAGCATAAGCGCTGAGCTTGACGAGCTTTACGGCGAGGAGCCCGACGAGGACGGCGAAATATGGCTTGTTACCGACAAGACCATAGATATTAAGCCCGCCGTCATAGCCGACATAATGCTCGCTCTGCCTATGAGGCTGCTTTGCTCCGAGGACTGCAGGGGGCTCTGCCCTAGGTGCGGTCATGACCTCAACGAAGGCGACTGCGGCTGCGACAGAGGTTATATCAATCCGCAATTTGAAAAGCTATTGAATATGTTTGAAGATGAACAATAATTGCGTTCAAGGAGGTGTGTCGTAATGTCAATTTGTCCCAAGGGCAGAATGTCCAAGTCAAAGAGAGATAAGAGAAAGGCTCAGAGCTGGAAGGTATCCGCTCCTACATTGGTTGCTTGCAGCAAGTGCGGAGAGCTTATGATGCCTCATAGAGTCTGCAAGAACTGCGGTTCTTACAATAAGAGAACAGTTGTTTCGGTTGACTAAATGTTATGTTAAAAAAAGCGTCCGTCGGGACGCTTTTTTTGTGAGGTAAAAAAGCCCCGAGAGCTGCAACTCTCGGGGCTTTTTAATATTGTGTTGAAAAAATGCAGATAATGCGGTATAATATTTATGTTGTCATTATCCATTCCGACACGGAAAGGAGGTGCAGCACAAAATGTACTACGTTTTGTCTTTTTTACTGTCTGTCGCAGCGGGTATAGTATCGCATTATATCTGCAAATGGCTTGACAGATGGAGCAATGACAATAAGCCTTGACTTTGCCGTACATAGTTACGGTCAAAGCACAAGCCCCCGAGAGGTGCAACTCTCGGGGGTTTTGTGCAGTATAAATGTACTACAATGTCTTTTTTGTCAAAACCATTATAACACAACATTTTTGCTTTTTCAAGTGTTTTTTGAAATTACATGTTGTTTACGAGCTTTGCAAGCCTTGACTTCTTTCTTGCGGCGTTGTTCTTGTGAAGTATGCCCTTTGTGCAAGCCATGTCAATAGCCCTTGCAGCTGCCTTTAAAGCGTCTGCCGCAGCAGCCTTGTCGCCTGCGTTAACGGCTGTAACAACTTTCTTGATAGCAGTCTTTGTTGCAGATGAAACCATCTTATTTCTCAATGTCTTTTTGTTGATTACTAAAATTCTCTTTTTAGCAGACTTAATGTTAGCCATCGGAATTTCCTCCCTGTTAAAAATAAAACTGTAAAATATGTGTCATGTGTAATGCAAACTTAGAGGGGTTTAAAAGACACAGAACGACTGCATCAACTGATTACACGCAAATTATTATATCTTATTTTGAATACTTTGTCAATGAATATTTTGCAATTTTTTTTAAAAACTAAGTATAGGCGCGTTTTTTTGATATTCTTGAAAAGGAGAGGATGGATTTGAAGTTTTCGCCATACACCGACTTGGCTCTCGAAACTGCCGAAAACATGAGCGTAAGCGGCAGCGGAAGGGGCATTGAAATGATAAGGGAGGAGTGCAGCCTCGGCAACACGGCTGTTACCGTTGTGAACATAACAGACGACACGGGCGCAAAAACCATGGGAAAGCCCAAAGGGAGTTATATAACGCTTGAAAGCAGCTTTATAAAGGAAAACGACAGGCAGGCGCACGAAAAGCTCATAGCCATATTGAGCAGGCATATAAAAAAGCTCTGCCCCAAAAACGCCGAAACAATACTTGTGATAGGTCTTGGCAATTCGCAGGTTACGCCCGACTCGCTGGGTCCCAAGGTGGTGGAAAAGATACTTGTTACAAGGCACATAAAGGACACCGTGCCGGAGGATATAAATAACTCCGTTGCCTCCGTGGCTGCGCTTGCGCCGGGAGTTATGGGCATGACGGGCATTGAAACTCTGGAGGTGGTGAAGGGCGTTACTCAAAGGGTGAAGCCCGACATCGTTATAGCGATAGACGCTCTTGCGGCAAGGCGCGTTTCACGCGTCAATTCCACCATTCAGCTTTCCGACACGGGCGTTGCGCCGGGCGCGGGCGTGGGCAACAGGCGCAAAACAATAGACAAAAAGTCCCTCGGAGTGCCCGTCATAGCCATAGGCGTGCCTACCGTCGTGGACGCCGCAACTCTTGCAAACGACACCATAGACAGGCTCACCGAGGCTTTTTTGAGCCAGAGCCGAAAG
>CANRNM010000064.1 GCA_947631975.1 uncultured Clostridia bacterium | reverse complement strand
CCTTGGTTGCATGGGCGAGCAGCAACACGAAGTGTTGCGACCAGCCATTGCACGCCCGTTTATAACATTTTTTATATCTTTTATTATCTTTTCAAGCTGCTCGATAGCCTCGTTGTCTTTTTCTGCGGGTATATGCGATGTCCTAAGTGAGCGCACATAATCCTTCACCTTTACATTAAGTCCCATAAGCATTATGCGCATTGTCTTTTCGGCATCGGCGGAATTTATAACAGTGTCGCCTCCGCCCGTCAGTATAATATACCCTGTTTTTTCCCTTAGCCTTTTTTTGCAGTTGAAAAAGATCTGCGTCCTTGACATAAGCGCCATGAGCATACCCGTGGGCTGATTGAAATAAAGCGGGGAAGCCATTATAATAGTGTCATAGCTCTCTATATTTTCAAAAAGCCTTGCAGCGTCGTCATTATGTACGCACGCTCCGTTCACACAGCTTCGGCAGTCGTCGCACGCTCTGAAGTCGGCATAATAAGCGTCTATAACATCGCAGGGTATTTCCTCTCTTATTCTGTTTATAAAAAAAGCCGTGTTGCCGTCCTTCCTCGGCGAACCGTTTATTATAAGCGCAGACATAGCTTCACCTCTTTCACAATAATAATTATAACAGCATAAATGCAAAATTCAAGTATTTATTGAAAAATAAAAATACGTGCGCAGATACTTTGTTTTTTTATATGCTGTCTTTCAATAAATGTTTGAATTATTTTGCCGTGAATGATATAATATGCTTAAAGACGGTGCGCGGAAAAAAGGAGGTGTTTTTATGACAAAAAATATAAGCGCGGAGGCAGCGCTTGAAAAATTGAAGGCGGGCAATGCAGAATATGCAGCCGCCGAAAAAAGTATTGTGGACATAGGGCACGAGCGCAGGAGGGATACGCTTGAAAACGGACAAAGACCGTATGCCGCAGTCGTTACCTGTTCCGATTCGAGGGTGATACCCGAAAGCATATTCGGCGCAGGCATAGGAGAGCTCTTTGTCATACGCGTTGCGGGCAATGTAATGGACGATCATCAGCTCGGCTCGATAGAGTATGCCGCCGAGCATCTGGGCGTTAAGCTTGTTGTGGTGCTGGGACACACTCACTGCGGAGCGGTGGACGCCGCCATTAATCATGACCCCGAGGGATATGTCAAATTTATAACGGACGAGATATCGAGTGCCATAGGCGATGAAAAGGACGAATACAAGGCGTGTGTTCTCAATGTTAAAAACAGCGTGAGAATAATAGAAAACAGCTTTGAAATACATAAGGAAGAAGCCGAAAACGGACTTAAGGTGATAGGCGCGGTATATCACCTTGAGGACGGAAGGGTGTATTTTGATATATAGAAAAGGAGATAATGCCATGTCTTTACACATAGTCAGAAGCGATATAACAAAAATGAATACGGACGCCATTGTGAACGCTGCCAACAAATCCCTTCTGGGAGGAGGCGGAGTGGACGGCGCGATACACAGAGCCGCAGGGCGCGGTCTTCTCAATGAATGCAGGACTCTCGGAGGCTGCGCCACGGGAGACGCCAAAATAACGGGTGCTTATGACCTGCCCTGTAAGTATGTTATACATACCGTAGGTCCCATATGGCGGGGCGGAGAATACGGTGAACGCGAAAAGCTCATATCCTGCTATCGCAAATCTCTTGAGCTTGCAAAGGAGGCGGGGTGTTCTTCTCTGGCTTTTTCGCTCATATCCTCGGGAGTTTACGGTTATCCCAAGTCGGAGGCTTTGAAAGTTGCCGTAGACACCATAAATGAATTTATTGCCCATAACGATATGACGGTATACATAGTCATATTTGACAGAGAAGCTTGTGATATAAGCCGAAGGCTTTTTTCGGAATATATGGACGGCGGCAAATAAGCATTTGAGCCGTACTTTAAAAACCGAATAAATATTGACAAAACAGCTTTTTTGGTTGTATCATAAAAGAAGGACGGACATTACGGGCAATTATCCGTGAGAGGTCTTAAACGCGCGGTATTGCCTGTTTTATAAAATATTTCAGCGGAGGTATTGCTATGAGCCATTTTTATTATAATGCGGACAGCCCCCTTATAACTCTGGAGGAGGGTAAAAATTACAGAAAAATACTTGCTCACGACGGAAAAATTATGCTCGTGGAGGTGTTTTTTGAGGATTTCTATGACGCTCCCGTGCACACTCATCCCCATGAGCAGGCTTCATACTGTCTTGAAGGCGAATTTGAATTTAATATAGACGGAGAAATAAAGAAAATAAAGCAGGGCGACACGGTATATATGCCCGCAAATGCGCCCCATGGCTGCAAACTGCTTACACCTAAGGGTAGGCTTCTCGATATATTCACACCTCAGAGGGAGGACTTCCTCGGTTAATGAAAACTACTTTTGCCAAGACCTTCACATATTACATCATTATGATAATAGTGTCGTTCTTTCTCTTAAGCTTAGGATTTACAGAGATATACAGAGGCTATTTCTATAATGAACAGAAGGATGAGCTTCTCAATCAGGCAATGAAGATATCCGATGTCTACAATGCAAGCTATATTTCGGACAAATTTGACACGGACGCCTTCTACAGTGAGATAAACGTGCTTGATAAGTACATGGATTACAGCTTTTTTGTAACCGACAAAAATCTCAGGATAATTACGAGGTCAAAGGATATAGCCGTGCATACCGACAATGTCATAGACAAATTCTATGGCTATAACGATGTGGCTGAAGGTCATATACAGTGGCTTCAGGGCAACATAGGCGATCTGTACTCAAACAACCGCTATATACTCTGCTTCCCCATAACGCACAAAACAAATGTGGAGGCGATAGCCTTTGTGAGCGTTCCTCTTACTGCGCTCAGCAAAAACATAAACAGGGTATACATTATAATAGCGTTCTTCCTCGCCCTTGCCGCCATACTTGGCTTTGTTACCATTTACTGGGCGGTAAGCGAATTTGTTATGCCCTTAAAAAGGCTCAACATTGCGGCAAACCATATTTCGAGGGGAAATTTTGACGAGAGGATAGAGGTTACGGACAATATAGACGACGAAATGTCGGAGCTCTACAGAAGCTTCAACCTTATGGCAGAAAACCTTGAAAGCCTTGAGGAAAGAAGGCGCGAGGTCGTTTCAAACATATCTCACGACCTGCGTTCGCCCATAACATCCATAAGAGGCTTTTTGCAGGCTATGCTCGACGGCACCATATCAGAGGACAAATACAGGCATTATCTTGAAATAATATATAATGAAACGGGCAGGCTCAATCAGCTTTCCGACAGTATTCTTCAGCTCAATATGATAGGCAATGTATCGGAACAGCTCGAAAAGACGGTGTTCAATATAAATGCCGTCATATCCGACCTGCTCGACCTTATGAAGGTCAGGTCGATACCGAAGGGTCTGGAGCTTAAGACTAATTTTTCAAGAGATGTGCTCATGGTAAATGCCGATGAGGACAAGGTAAAGAGAATAATAATAAACCTTGTGGACAATGCCATAAAGTTTACGGAAAAGGGAAGCGTTACCGTAAGCTCTTATAAGTCCAACCATAAGGTGTATATTTCCGTTAAGGATACGGGAATAGGTCTTACGGAGGAAGAGTGCGCAAGAGTGTTCGAGCGCTTTTACAAGGCGGACACATCCAGAGGCATGGACAAGAGCGGCAGCGGTCTTGGACTTGCCATTGTGCATGAGTTCATAAAGGCTCACGAACAGGACATAGAGGTCAAGAGCGTAAAGGGCGAGGGCACGGAGTTCATATTCACTCTTGATCCCGCGCAGAAATAAATATTAAAAATAAAAAGGAACTGTTTTCAAATGCCGTTTTGCGCATATGATACAGCTCCTTTTTTTATTGCACAGCCTCTTTTATTTTCTGTATAAACCTTTCGGCGGGCTTTGCGAGCACCTGATATTTTTTCCATATTATGCTCAAACCGTCTTTTCTTTCTGGCGAGAGCGGACGGAAACAAAGCCTGCTTTCTCCCGTGGTGTTTATTATTTTGTCCAATCCTATTACATATCCCAGTCCTTCCTCCACCATGAGCGAGGCGTTGAACATAAGATTGTAAGTGCCCACTACATCAAGCTCGGATATTTCTCTTCCCATCCATTTTGTA
Source organism: uncultured Clostridia bacterium (assembly GCA_947631975.1). Classification (GTDB taxonomy): domain Bacteria; phylum Bacillota; class Clostridia; order Lachnospirales; family CAG-274; genus Gallispira. The sequence goes on along the minus strand of CANRNM010000064.1, from coordinate 7,796 downwards.
AGTGCACCGTTGTCTGCTTGCTGTGATATTATAAGAGGCTTGTCCCAAAGCATATCGGGCGTTATGCTATCGTTTTTTGTAAGGGGTGAGTCTTTTTTCATAAGCACGCCCCAGGTATCCTTGAAAGGCAGCTCCAACGAATTGAACATTGTGTTGTCTACGGTGCCGAACACTATGCCGAAATCTATAAGTCCCTTTTCGAGCTGTTCCGTTACAAATTCCGAATTACCGCTGGATATATGGAAATGAATGCCGGGATATTCCTCATGCAGCTTCTTGGCTATTCCAGCTATAAAGCGCACCGCGTCCGTTTCGCCCGTGCCTATGTGCACATCTCCCACAATGTATTGGTCGGAGAGGGTTATTTCCTTTTCGGTCTTTTCGACCAAGCTCAGTATTTCCTCGGCGCGTTTTCTCAATATCATGCCCTCGTCGGTGAGCGTTACCTTCCTTGAACCCTTCGTTCCCCTTATAAGAAGCTGTTTTCCCAGCTCCTCCTCCAGAGCCTTCAGCTGTGTGGAAAGCGTGGGCTGTGAAAGGTGCAGGCTTTCGGCAGCCCTTATTATGCTTTGTTCTCTCGCCACTGCCAGAAAATATTGCAGTACTCTAAGCTCCATATCATCACTCCTTTTATTTTATTCTAACACAAATTTCTATAGATTTCAACTATACAAATCTATTATTTATAAGTATTTGCTATTGTTATTTTTTCATAGTATAATATATACAAAGAAAAAAAACAGGCGGTGATAAATATGCTTGAAAATACAATACACGCCCCGATGGATGAAGTAATACAGAATATGAAGGACGCAGGATGCAGTACCGAGGTTATACACAGCTGTATATACAGCATACAAAAGGGCAGAAAAGAGGAGCTTCTGAAAAAGCTGTATACTCAAAGAAACAGCCTTCTTGACAAGGTGCACGAGGGCGAAAGGCAGATAGACTGCCTTGACTATCTTGTATACAGAATAGCGAGAGGGCAATAATTTTTGTTTATGAAACGGAGGCTATACTATGAATATTATAAAGAACAGAACATTTGACGAGGAAAGGGCGCTTTACGCAAGCGAGAATATAAGGCTTGAAAACTGCCGTTTTGAAGGCGCTGCCGACGGAGAGAGCGCTCTTAAGGAGAGCGTAAGCATAAGCGTGGAAAATTGCTTTTTTGACCTCCGCTATCCCTTCTGGCACGACAACGGACTTACTTTGAAAAATTCCGAAATGACGCAGAACTGCCGAGCAGCCATGTGGTATTCCGAAAATATAGATATTGAAAACTGCAGGCTCCACGGCATAAAGGCTCTGCGCGAGTGCCGAAATATTACCGTAAATAACTGCGATATAATATCTCCCGAGTTCGGCTGGTCGGCAAGAAATATAAAAATGGAAAATACGAGCGCCGAGAGCGAATATTTTATGATGCGTTCCGAAAACATAAATTTTAAAAATGTGAATTTCAAGGGCAAGTATTCTTTTCAGTATATAAGCGATGCGGTTTTTGAAAACTGTGTTTTCGATACAAAGGACGCCTTCTGGCACGGAAGAAATATAACAGTCATAAACAGCGTCATAAAGGGCGAATATCTTGCGTGGTATTCCGAAGGGCTTACCCTCATAAACTGCAAGATATCGGGCACCCAGCCGTTTTGCTACTGCAGGGATCTTAAGCTCATAGACTGCGAGATGACGGACACCGACCTTGCTTTTGAAAAGTCCTCCGTTGAGGCGACTGTAACAACCAAAATCGACAGCATTAAAAATCCGCTTGAAGGACATATATATGTGCCCGAGTTCGGCGAGCTTATAATGGACGACGAAAACGCAAGGGGCAGGGTAATATCGAGCAGAAAGGTCTATTGCGGCTGCCGTACCTGCGCATAGAAAGGAGCAGCATATGAAAGCGTTATTATTATGTGTGCCGTTCATCACGGCAATATTGACATCTGCGGGCTGCAACGATATACGGTCTTCGCATATAAACAAAGCACACGAGCAAACAACGGAAATCACGGCGGAAGCTGCCGCAGAAAATAAAAACGCCACGGAGGTAACAGCTATGAAAATGACAATAAAAGCGGGAAACAGCACATTTACCGCAACGCTTGAAAACAATTCATCCGTAGAAGCGCTGAAAGAAATGATGAAGGATAAGCCCTTCACTCTTGAAATGAGCGACTACGCCAATATGGAAAAGGGCGCAGACCTTCCGAAGGCTCTCCCGCAGAACAATGTGCATATGAACACAAAGCCCGGAGATATAATTCTCTATCAGGGCAGAACGCTTGTAATATATTACGACACAAATTCGTGGAGCCTCACGCCCATAGGCAAAATAGAAAATGCAGATCCCGAAAGCCTCAAAAAAGCTCTCGGCAGCGGAAATGTTACCGTAACTTTTTCGCTTGATACAAAATAAAAAACTATTGAATGTGTAAATACGGATATCGGAGCTAATTTAGTGTTATTTAAAAGTGTTTTAAAGCTCTGCAGAAAAAACAGATCCATCAAAACAAGTCGTTCGTATTGTCATATGCCTCCTGCGCGAGTTCTATAAAGTGCCTTGTACATTCTCTTTTATCGCTTTTATGAGAGCCAAGCACACATTTTATATGCTCGGGACAGTCAAAGGGTATCCATGCAAATTCGCCGTTATGGTCATCGGCAAAACCCGGAGCCAGCACTATGCCTTTTCCTGCCGCCACATATGTAAGGGACATATCGTGATTAAGGGAATTTATTGTGTTTACGGACACGTTGTTTATTATCCTGTTCTGAACCACTATCATCTCCGGAGGCGAGCCTCCGCCTATCATAAATGTTCTGCCCTCAAGGTCTCTTTCTGTAATGATTTCGAGCCTTGCCAACGGGTCGTTTTTATTTGCTATAATATAAAATCCGCTTTTATAAAGAGGATTGATTTTTATGTTTGAAAAACGCATAAGCTCCGAATCTCTTGCAAAGAGAATGTCATGTTCCTTTCTTAAAAAGCCGTCAACTCTGCTGTTGTCATATATAAATGATATATTCAAGGCTATATCGGGCATTTCCTCTTCAAATTTTTTCATTATCCTTGGCAGATAATATATGCATGAGCGCATGGGCAGACATACATTGAGCGTGTCCATATATTTTGAACCATAGTTCTGACTCTGCTCTATCAAATTTTTAAGCTCGTCCTTTATATTGACAATATTTGAGCAGAAATATTCCCCCGCAGGAGTGAGCGAAGCGCCCTTTCCCGAACGCTCAAATATTTTAAATCCGACTTCATCTTCCAAAAGCTGTATTTGATATGTAAGAGAAGGCTGGCTTATAAAGAGATTTTCCGCAGCCCTGCTGAAATTTTGTGTCCTTGCAAGCTCAATAACATAGTCTATCTGTTTTGTTGTCATATGAAGCACCTCATTATTAATATTTTTTATTAATTATAGCATATTTTTATTGGAAATTTCAATATATTTTGGCTTATAATTATAGTCGGATAAAAAAATATTAAAATGAAGGGAGAAATTACAATGAATTTTGATTTGAACGAAAACAAAGAGGTCATCGCATTACTTGGCGCAGGCAGTATGGGTACTGCCATAATAAGAAGATTTGCTTCGGGCAGAACAATACTGCTCGGAGACATAAGCGAAAAAAATCTTGAAAAGACGGCAAACGAGCTGAAATACAGCGGTTATACTGTGGAAACCTGCGTTGTGAACGCTATGGAAAAGGAATCCGTTGAAGCCTTTGCAGAGAAAGCCGCAGGTTTAGGCAATGTGAAATACTTTGTGGATACGGCAGGGGCATCACCCAACCAAAGCTCACCCGAACATATACTTAAGCTTGATATGGTGGGCACGGGCTATGCTGTTGACGCTTTCGGAAAAGTAATGGCAAAAGGCGGTGCAGGGCTTATAGTATCCAGTCAGACAGGATATATGTTCAATATCCCCTATGAGGTGGAAGCGGAAATATTGAACACGCCTACGGAAAAGCTTATGGACATCGAATATATCAAGGAGGTAGGCTTTCAGAATTCCGGTTCGGCTTATATAATAGCAAAGCGTGTAAATCACCTGCAGGCGCAGAAGGCTGCCGCAACCACATGGAGAGAGCGCAGAGCAAGGATAAATACCATAAGCCCCGGCATAATAGTTACGCCCCTTGCCTATGACGAATTCAATGCGGCAGGAGAGGCTTATCAAGAAATGATAAATACTTCGGCAGCTATGCGTACAGGTTCATCCGATGAAATAGCCGAGGCGGGAGCCTTCCTTCTGGGAGAACACGCAGGCTTTATAAATGGAACAGACTTGCTTATAGACGGCGGTGTAATAGCCGCTATAAGGACAGGACAATATAAATTGACTGTAAATTGAGAAAGAGGTGCTTTGAAATGAAAAAGAGAATGTTTTTACTTACTTCAATACTTATGCTTGGTTGCTTTTCCGCTCAGACATATGCAGCCGAAAATGTAACAATGCAGATAGACAACAGCATTGCCAATGTGGACGGCACGGACGTCAGCCTTAATGCCGCTCCGGTTATAGTAAACGGCAGTACTCTTGTTCCTCTCCGCTTTGTTTCGGAAAATCTCGGCTACAATGTTGACTGGGACGATAGGACAAAGACGGTAAGTCTTTCACAGTCAACAAACAATGCAGTTACGGACGAAGCAGCCGAAAAGATAGCCATAAGAGAGGTATTTGACAAGTTTTCGGTACTTGCAGACCAGCACAAAATAGACGAACAGACACGGCTTTTTGCCGACGACGGAGTGTGGCGCATATATATGGGCGACAATGTTGCGGGAGAATACAAGGGCTATGACGAGATATTTGCCACAAGCGACAGAACAATGAAAAATTATGTGGAGTCCTCACACTTCAACGGTCAGCAGGTAATTACACTTGTAGATGATACCCATGCAACAGCAATAGGCTATTCCCATGTTACACTTGATAACGGCGAAGCGGTGTCTGCTTCCGATGTGCGCTATGAGGACGAATATGTAAAGGTAAACGGTCAGTGGAAAATAGCCGTGAGAAACGCTCATTTCGTTGCATGGTCAAATTAAAATGACTGAATAATCGGATATTGAACCGACAGCCGATGAATTTGCGGTGCTTGATGATTCTCTTAACAAGCTGAAAGTATATGGACACAGAGGTCCGGGCGGTTTATAAAAGGGGTAAACATATATTTGGTAATAAGCTGTTTCTATAAATTTTATTCAACGGAAAGGGACGTTTATATGCAAAAGAAAATATTATTTATACTTACATCAATACTCATGATAATAGGTTTATGTTTTAATGTATACGCAGCAGAAAATATTGCGCTACGGATAGATGACCCTATTATGCAGGCAGACGGAGCAGGCAAGGAAATAGACGAATACGGAACGGCGCCTGTTATAGTTGAAGGGCGAACATTATTGCCTGTACGAGCCGTTGTGGAGGAAATGGGCGGCAGCGTTGATTGGAACAGCGAAGAAAGAAAAGTTACACTTACTAAAGATGACGATGTTATTGTTCTGACCATCGACAGCAAAGACGCACTATATAACGAACAGGTTTCGGAACTTGACAGTACGCCTGTTATCATAAACAACAGAACTATGCTGCCTATAAGATTTATAGCAGAGAGCTTTGGTTTTGATGTTGAATGGAATGAAGATACCAAAACGGTAAATATATCAAAAAACACTCAAAAAGCATCGGATATAACTACAGAAGTTACGACCGAACAAGCCACAGAGGCAGGTACAGAAGAAATTTCCGTACCCGATAATAACAGCGGGAGCAATGCAATAGTAGTATATTTTTCAAGAGCAGGAGAAAATTATGGCGTAGGAAATGTTGAAATAGGAAATACCGCACATATAGCCAATTTTATTATTGATAATACGGGAGCGGACAGCTTTGAGATAATTCCGGAAGTACCATATCCCGAAGCCTATGACGAAACAACAAAGATCGCCCAAAAAGAAAAGAATGAAAATGCAAGACCCAAATATAAAGGCGAAGCTGACCTTAGCAGCTATTCTACAATATATTTAGGCTATCCTATATGGTATGGTACAATGCCTATGATAGTTAAAACATTCCTTGAAAACAACGACCTTTCAGGAAAAACCGTAATACCTTTTTCAACTCATGCAGGCAGCGGCTGGGGTTCAAGCCTTAATGACCTCAAGGAGCTTTGTCCCGATTCGGATATAGAGGAAGGCTTTTCGGTAGCGGGAACAGAAGCGGCAAATGCCGAAGATAAGGTGAAAAATTGGCTTGAACAAAGATAATTCTTATTATTATACGGAGGCGAAAAGAATGAAGAAATTTGCAGTATTGATTTCTGCGGCTGTATTTATGCTTTCGGGCTGTTCGGGAAATGAAAGCTCTCTGTCTGAAGAGGATACTCTTACACAAACGGAAACAGTAAGCGAAATACTGACGGCAGAGGAAAGCGCATCGGCTTCGGATACCGAAAATAATGGAGAAAGCAATATACTCATAGCATATTTTTCAAGAGTTGGGAATACAGACTTTGAAGCTGATGTAGATGCGGTAACATCTGCAAGCATCAATATTGATAACGGTGCTTTTGCAGGCAATGCCGAAATTCTTGCCGGCTATGTCAATGATATAACGGGCGGAGATACTTTTCTTATAGAAACAGTAGAAAAATATCCTTCCGATTACAGAGAAACAACGGATATGGCAGCCGATGAACAAAAGGCTGAAGCTCGCCCTGAGCTTGCTTCTTCCGTTGAAAACTTTGAAGATTATGATACGGTCGTACTTATTTATCCAAATTGGTGGGGTACTATACCAATGCCCGTAGCGACATTCCTTGAAAGCTATGACTTTACGGGAAAAACTATTCTTCCCATATGTACTCACGAGGGCAGCGCAATGGGCAGCAGTGAAAGCAAAATAGCGGAAATACTGCCTGATGTCAATATAAAAAGCGGTCTTTCGGTAAGAGGCGGCAGCGTGAAAAATGCACGCTCAGAAGTTGAGGAGTATATAAAAAGCAATTTAGGATAAAACGGCAGGGATGATATTATGAGCGGTAAAAGAAAAATACAGATGTCAACAGATATGCTTATGGTTATGACTCTGCCTATGCTTATGGCATACTCACTTATAGGAGAAACCTTTCATGAGGCAGCGGGAACAATAATGTTTATACTGTTTATTGCTCATAATATACTTAATTATAAATGGTATAAAACCCTTTTTAAGGGCAGATATACACCTTACAGAATATTGCTTACATTTGTGGATATGCTTTTACTTGTCATTATGCTTTTGCTTCCCGTAAGCGGAATTATAATATCAAAGCATATCTATACCTTCATAGATATTGACGGAAAGGAGCTTTGGCGCACTGTACATATGCTTGCAGCATATTGGGGCTATGTGCTTATGTCCTTTCATCTGGGTATGCATATGAATACTATAATAAGAAAAAAGCCGCATTTTATACTCAATATTTTTGCTTTTATAATTTCGCTATATGGTATTTATGCTTTTATTTCAAGGCGAATACCGCTGTATATGTCTATAAAGGACAAATTTGTGCTTTTTGATATTAATGAGCCTGTTATATTTTTTTTGCTCGACTATATTTCGGTAATGATACTGTTTGCTATAGTCGGACATTATATAAGCAAGGCTTTGAAAAAATCAATATAAGGAACGGAGGAATAATTTATGGAAAAAGCATGGGAAATAGTTGACACAAGAATAACAGACCCCAAAAGCAGAGCTGTTGGAGAGCGAAATATAAAGCTTTTA
>CANRNM010000063.1 GCA_947631975.1 uncultured Clostridia bacterium | reverse complement strand
AACTTAACAATAAAAACAGCAATATTGCGCGTACTACCAACAGGGGCGACAGAAGGGCTGCTCTCGAGGCATCCGCAAAGTCGGGCAGACAGACCTTGAGAGACTTCAAAAAGCTTCAGACCCATGACGAAAGAAAGAAGTTCATGGACGAGTTCAAAGCCAAGAACGGCTTGAACGCTCTTAAGGTAGACCAAGACAAGTTCCGCAGTGGCGAAGCCAACAATATGGCTGAAAATCAGGCCGCTATCAATCTTAACACAAGGGCGGGCGTTGCCAAGGCAAACAGAGATAAGTTTGAAAAGGGCAGCGCAGAGTGGAATAAGCGCAATGACGAATATAAGAGACTCAAGGGCTTGAGAGACAACTTCAACTCTCTTAACAGCCATAGCGAGAGACAGGCGTTTATGGATATCAACAAGGATGATATCAAGGCGCATGAGGGCAATTCAAAGGGCGAAGCAAAGGCTCTTAAGAACCTCAAGGACAGAGCGGCAAACGCAAAGGCTGTCAGAGACGGTCTCACGGAAGGTACAGACGCTTGGAAGAAGGCGGACGCCAAGTACAAGGATCTTATCAACAAGAGCGTTGCGCTTGAAAGCATGTCCACTCATGCAGAGAGAGAATCCTTCATTAACAGCAACAGCGATGCTAAGGACGATATCGACTTTGTTGACAGACAGGGCGGAAAGCAGTCCGGCACAAAGGGCATAAGGGAAGGCTTCAAAAAGCTTACAAGCGGTCAGTTCATGCAGGGTATAAGGGATATAGACGATGCCCTTGCAGGCGGTGTTATAGGCGGTGTCAATAAGTATCAGGATGCCATGGAGACCGTCGACAGGCGTATCAATAAGGCTACAAAGCTCAGAGACAGCTTTGACAAGGGCAGCGAACAGTGGAACAAGTACAATTCACAGATCGAAGCCTTCAACAAGGATAAGCTCAAGCTCAGCTACGGCTCACCCGAGGAAAGAGATAAGCTTCTTGCGGAAAGTCCTTCGTTCAAGCATATGTCGCAGGGTAACGATGAAGAGGAACGCAATGTTTCCAATCTCGATGCCAATATCAAAGAGGCAGAGGCTATCAGAGACGGACATAAGCAGGGTTCTGCCAAGTGGAACGCCGCAAATGCCAGAGTTCAGAGCCTTAAGGAATTCCGGGCGGCTTATATCAACACCGATACTCATGAAGAAAGAACCGCCATGTATAACAGCAACAAAGAGGCGTTCACAAACGACAGAAATGCAAGCTATAATGCTCTTAAGGGCAAGAGCAACGCATGGAAGATGTATGAGGCTGCCGCCAAGACGGACGGCGAGCGCGAACATGCCCACAAGATGGCTAAGAGCTATGCCGACTTTGCCGAGAGCTTTGCAAGCGCAGGCTCCGACGAGGCAAGGCAGAAGGTCCTCAGCAGCATGGCTGCATTTGAAAGCAGCTCCGCAGACTTTGCAAAAGAGCATCCCGATTCGGTCGGTCTTTCAGCCAAGGAGGTTGATGCCTTCAGCGAGATAAGCAAGTGCGGAGACGAGAGGATCATTTCCAATTATACAAATGCCGACCACGAGGGCAGAAAAGCCATACTTACGGATTACAACAACTATGTAAAGGAGCATGACGGCGAAAGACCTCCCGCATACAATTACCCATCGGCAAGCGAAACGAGCTTTGCGGGCTCTATGCGCGAGGCGGCTCAGCAGCTCAGCCGGAGATCGACCTCGGAAGAGCTTACTCCCGAGCAGCGCGGTCAGATGGTAGAGCTTGCAAGCTACTATACTGCGGCTGCCGAGGAATTTGACGCTATGCCTACGCATGCTCAAAGGAGCCAGGTAGTGGCTGCCGTAAACGAAAGATACAGCTCCATACCTGCCGATATAAGAACAGCGGGAGGAATAAGCGCTCCGCCCACGGTGGAGGCTTCGCCGCCTGCAAGCGGTACGGCGGGAGCGGATGTATTCAACAGCTCGGGCACCATGGACAGCGGTGTTGCAAGCAGAATAACAAGCAGAGCAAACGCAATAAATACTCCTGCGGTTTATACCAACGCACAGAGCTTTGCTCAGAATTTGGATGAAACTCAAAGAACAGAGTTTTCAAGCATGAGCGCAAGAGCGCAGCAGGATTACATGACAAATTATTACAACGAATCTCCCGCTCACATAGAAAATACACCTGCCGAGCAGGAATTCTACAATAATTTCTTCAGCGGAAGCGACGATACGACCTACAGGAATACACCCGTTTACAGGACGGCATTCGTTGCGGCTACATCACATGAACAGAGGCAGAGAATTATGTCGGATTACAATGACTACAGACTGTTTGCCGAGTCAGACCATGCTCCTCATCATTGGAGCGCTGACGATCCTCTGTATTACGGCGAACCGCCCACAGAGGAGGAAGTAAGGCAGAATAAGGCTGAACAGGCAAACGCCATAGCCAGCCAGATAAGCAGCAGAATGCACAGTCAGAGGCGACCGGCAGCAACATCTGCGCCTACAAGCAGAGAAATGCTCAGATTAAATATAAGTACACGGAGAACAGGAAACTCCGACAATAACGGAGGAGGTACACAGAATTGAGAATAATACCCAAAAAGACAAAGGTCAGCTTTGAGCTTTTCAAAGGCATATCAATAGCGGATTTCATAGTGGCAGCAATAGGCTTCACTCTTGCGATTCTCGTTCTTTGCTCAAATCTGCCGTTCAAGCTTATATTGCTGACTATCGTCATAGTTGTGTTTGTCATACTTCTTGTATCTATCGACGAGGACAAAAACTATGTGTTCCTAGGTCATATCATAAGGCATTATTCAAGACCCACTCATGTGTCTTCGGAATATGCCGTTGACGATAAGCTCAATACCGAAGAAAGCGACGACTGGGAGGAGGGCGCCGAAGAGGAAGAAAAACCCTCCAAGGCGAAAAAGAAAGCCAAGTCCAAGAAGGCCAAATTCGGCGTGCCCGACCTTATAGCCTTCACATCCATAAAGGACGGCATAATACACTACGGCAACGACTACTGCTGTAAGGTCATAGAGGTCTCTCCCGTGGAATTCAGATTTCTCACGGAGTCCAGACAGGACTTTATGATAGACAGAGTGTTCGGCGCAGCCATAAGAAATGTGTCTATGGAAGACCAGTCGCTCTCCATTGTAAAGATCGACCGCCCCTTGCTCTACGACGAGTATATCGAAAGAGAGTATAAAAAGGTGGACGAAATAAGCGAATCCTTCATAAACGGAGTTATAGAGGAGGATGAGCTCAGGGCTCGTCTGGAGATAATATACGACCGTATTGAAAATATCGACATAATAAATACGGAGGATAAGGTGTACGATTCGTTCCACTATATCTGCGTATACGATACCACTCCCGTAAATGTGGGCGAAACGGCGGGCATGATAGCCGATCAGCTCAAGCAGGGCGGTATAGATGTCAAAATCCTCAACACAAAGGAGCTTGCAATATTCCTTAAATACAATTTTGCGACCGACTTTGACGAGAGAGAGGCGGACGAATTAAGCGAGGACGAGTATTATGAATGGATACTCCCGCACGATGTTTCGTTCACCGCAAGGACCACCAAGATAGACGACCTTGTAACTCATAACTTCAGAGTTATAAACTATCCCACAACGGTAGGCAACGCCTGGGGTTCACAGCTTTTCAACATACCCGATACAAAGGTCGTAATGAAGCTTCACCCCATAGACAGATTCAAGGCGGTAAGGAATATAGACCGTTCGCTCATGGAGCTTAGAGGACAGGGCGGAATTACCTCCAGAGACAGTAAGCTTCTGGAAATAGAGAACCATATCGCCACTCTCCAGAATTTGCTTGTGCTTTTGCAGGGCGAAAATGAAACACTGTATGATGTGAACATATATGTAACGGTATACGACTATGACGAATCCATGAGAAGGCTCAATCCCGACATGGCAAAGGTGTCAAACACCAACAATGTCAAGAGAAAGGTCAGAAGGCTTCTTTCGGAGCAGTCCTTCAGAGTTACCGACATGATGTTCAGGCAGTTCGATACCTTTGTGGGCTCGCAGATATCAGCCTTTGACCCATGCGTAAAGAAGGGCAGAGCCATACATTCATCGTCCATCGCGGCAGCTTTCCCGTTTATATATGGTCATATATCCGATGTAGGCGGTATAAACATAGGCAACTCGGGCGGTATGCCCGTGTTTGTGGACTTCTTCCGCAGAGATGACGAGAGAGTAAACAGCAACATGGTAGTCATAGGCAAGTCGGGAAGCGGTAAATCCTTTGCCACAAAGATGATGCTTTCAAATCTTTCTGCCGAAAACAGCAAGATATTCATTCTCGACCCCGAGAACGAGTATACGGGACTTGCGCGTCATCTCCACGGCAACCTTATAGATGTGGGTTCGGCTACGCAGGGAAGAATAAATCCCTTCCACATAGTAACCTGCTTAAGCGACGACGAGATGATAAGCGACGAGGAGTCCGCAAGCGTAAGCTTCTCCGTTCATCTTCAGTTCCTAGAGGAATATTTCAAGCAGATACTTCCGGGAATTGACGCCGACGCCCTCGAGTACCTCAACAATGTGCTTGTAAGGGTATACGAGTCAAAGGGCATAGACGAGATGACGGACCTCACGAAGCTGAAACCCGAGGACTACCCCATATTCGACGACTTGTACGACACCCTTCTTATAGACTATCAGTCGGCTACGGGCGAGTACAGCAAGAATAACTTAAGAATACTTATAAACTATATTTCAAAATTTGCCACGGGCGGAAGAAACTCCAACCTCTGGAACGGTTATTCCACTCTCGATGTCAAGGAAAACTTCACCGTGTTCAACTTCCAGTCGCTTCTTGCCAACAAGAACAACACAGTCGCAAACGCGCAGATGCTTCTTATACTGAAGTGGCTTGATAATGAAATAATAAAGAACAGGGATTACAACACCAAATACAATGCAAAGAGAAAGATAATCGTCGTTATAGACGAGGCGCATGTATTTATAGACCCGAAGTATCCCATAGCTCTCGACTTTATGTTCCAGCTGGCTAAGCGTATCCGTAAGTACAACGGTATGCAGATAATAATCACACAGAACATAAAGGACTTCGTGGGCACGGAGGAAATAGCCAGAAAGTCTACGGCTATCATAAATGCCTGCCAGTACTCATTCATATTTGCTCTTGCGCCCAATGATATGCATGATCTGTGCAAGCTCTATGAAAAGGCGGGAGCCATAAACGAGACCGAGCAGGAGGAGATAGTTACAAACGGAAGAGGTCAGGCGTTCGTTATTACAACGCCCACCGAAAGAACATCTATCAGGATCGTGGCGTCCCAGAAGCTTAGAAGTATGTTTGAATAGGGGATATATTATGAAAAAAATATTGTGCATACTGTTTGCGTCGCTGCTTTTCTTCGGCTGCTCGGGCGATACCGATATCACCGTAGCCTGTCAGCAGGGCTTGGACTGCGGAGAGCTCACAGCGGCGATACAGGACTATTACGGCGCAGACAGGGTGAATATATCCGTGGTTGACAGAGACGCCGTGATATCGGGCGATTACGATGTGAAGATAGGCGCTGTGGCTATGGGCGAAACTCTCGAATACGGCGTATGGAAGAGCAAAGCCATAATGCACGAAACAGCCTGTGTTGTAAGCCGTGATGAATACAGGATGTCAACGGACCTTGACGGAGTGAGGCTTGGAATACCCGAGGACTTTGAATATACGAGGTATGTATCTCTTCCCGAAAAAGCCGAGGTAGAGCGCTATAAAAACAGAGATACCCTCATATCCGACCTCAAAGAAGGCGTGATAGGCGCTATAGTCTGCTCCGAAAATATAGGGGGCGAGCTCGCCGCCGCCGTAGAGGGCGCCAGAGTCAACATACTGCTCGACAGCGAAATATACGAATATGCCGCTATGAGCGAGGATATAGACCTTATAAACAGTCTGGATGCGGTGATAAAATGAAAAAATTTATAACTTTTATATGTATCGCGGCGCTTTTGCTTTTGTCGGCAGGCAATGTCTTAGCCGCCGAAATACGACTGAGAGAGTCATATATCGAGGACACGGGCGATTACAGATATTATCTGGATGAAAGAAATTATGTTACAAGCTCTCAGCAGCTCGGCAGGATAGTCGAGAATGTCATAAAGCTCACCTATAACGACTATACCTATGTCAGCCTCACAAAGGATGGCGAAAATTGCGATATAGTTTCGGGCGGATATATATACGGCGACGGAAATTATACGCTCACAATAGGTAACGGAAAGGACAGCGGCAGCATAAACTTTATTATGCGCCAGCCTTCGGGAGAGCTTTCCGAGGATGAAAATTTCTATAACAAGTCTGTTTTAACACAGGCATATTCGGCGGAGCAGGGGCTTTATTCGCTCTCTCTCAGAGGGCTTTACACTTTCTATTCCCCCGTTCCCAATTACTCCGTTACGGATAAGCCCGTCAAGCTTCTGACGCCTGCCGACGACAGAATGGACATAACGGCATATAAGGACGGAGAGGAGATAAATTATTCCAGCGGAAAGACATTTTCGGACCCCGGATATTATGTGTTGAGCTTCGTGTATGATTCGGCGGATATTGACGACGATAGATACACCGAGAGCGACCTTCAGGGCTTTTCCGATGAAGCCATGGACAATGCGGACATCGTTGTGGACGATTCGTATTTCAACATTGCGGATATTGCGGTCTACAGCTTCCTCATAATTGACGGAGCGCAGAATAAGCTCAACTTCATAAATCCCCCGCAGGACTATACCATATCCTCCGTAATGCTTGACGGTCAGAAACAGCCTGTGAACACAAGATTTTACAGACCCGTAAATGACGGCAACTACAGAATACTTTTTAAGAATAACGCAGGTATCCTGCCCGACTATACTTTGAACTTCACGAGGGACACAAGGGCTCCCGCGCTTAGGTTTGGAAATGTGGGTCCGGGCGGAATAGCTCACAATAAATTCAGCATCATAAAAGACAGCGACGACACCGCTGTTGAGATTCTCAGTGGCGGCGCGCCCTATGAATATGCGCCCGAGATCACCGAAAGCGGACTCTACAAAATAACGGCGACGGACGGCGCGGGCAATACAAGCGCATACCTTATAAGTCTAAAAAAGAAATATACGGCGGCATATCTGCTGCTCATACCGCTTGCGCTTGCGGTTGCCGCGGGAATAAAGCTTTATTCCGCGTATGTAAGCAATAATATTCATATAAGATAAGGGAGGCTAAATATTATGGCAGACAACAGAGCTAAATGGGAGGAACATATATCCAGCCTTAAGGGTGAAAGGGAAAAAAGAGAGCAGGGTCTCGACTATAAAATACCCGACACCTTCACTCATAAGGAGGAGGCTGCTGCTCCTAAGACCAAAATATCCGAGGCTGTGCAGGAGGAGGAACGCAATCCTTTTGTAAGGCGTTTAAGTCTTGACGAGCTTGTGGATATGTCGAGAGCTATGCAGAATAAGCCTCCCTTGGAGAGAGTCAAACCCACTCCGTTCATATCCAAAGAAAAGGAAATAGATACGCCCACATTGGGCAAATAAACAGTTTGTAGGTCATTCTTATGACTTTACATAAATAATAAGGCAAAAAGCCAAAAAATTAAGAAAGGAGAATAACTATGAATTGGTTCTTACTTGAAAGCACAACTGCAAAGGGTGCCGCTGAGGCATCGGAGGCTATGAATGACATCACAAGTCCAATTATCGGCCTTCTTAACAGCGCGTTAAATCCCCTTATCGCTGTAGTTGTTGCCATCGGCGCTATCTACTGTGTATTCCTCGGCGCAAAGCTTGCAAAGGCTGAGGAGCCCCAGGAAAGAGAGAAAGCTAAGCAGCACCTTAAGAATGCTATTATAGGCTTCATTCTTATATTCGTGCTTATAGTTGCTCTCAGAGTCGGTGTAGGTCCTCTTACAGAATGGATCTCAACTGCTACTCAATAATTTGTTATTTGTGAATTTCGCCTGCATAAGCTTGTCTTGTGCAGGCTGCAAATTCATAAAAACGGAATATTTATATAAGCGCTTTGAAGGCAAAGCTTTTATATAAGTATTTTAATATCAATGCAATAAAAACATAGAAAGGAAGATGAATAAATGAAAGAAAAAATCAAGGAAAAGGCTAAAAAGCTGGTTATTTATTTAATTATTGCGGCAGTGTTGGCAACCGTCTTGGGAGCGGTCGTTACGAGCGTCCTTCAAAACTCCGCCAAGGCTATAGAGACCAACAACTATATGCTGCTTGTGGACTTCTCTGTCTTTGCAAAGCTCTCCACATATCTCACGGGAGCATTTTTGCTGGGCTGCCTTATCATAGCTTATTTTGTATTCGGCAACCACAGCGCAAAGAGCGCAAACAGGATAATGAACTCCCGCAAGGTAAAAGCTGTCAACGCAGGCCTTGAGGACTCGCGCTTCATGACCTCCAAGGAGAGGGATTCCAACTTCCCGTCCATAAACTTTTCAAGGCTCGGCGACTCCAAGAAGGACGGCGTGCCCGTAAGAGCCTTCTATGAAAAGAGCGCGGGACTTAAAATCAATATAGCAAGCCCCATGCACAGCATAATAATAGGTTCTACCGGTTCCGGTAAGACCACCACATTCATAAACCCCATGATACAGATACTTGCGGCGTCGGGCGCAGGCTCGTCAATGATAATGACAGACCCCAAGGGCGAGCTTTTCCAGCTTCATTCGGGCTTCCTCAAGGAGAGAGGCTATAAGGTAATGGTGCTTGATCTGAGAGATACATATTCATCCTTCAGATGGAATCCTCTCGGCGATATTTACGACCGCTATCAGATGTATATCGAGGCGGGCAACAACATCCTTGAGCACTCCGACACCATAGACAGCTACGGCAAGCTGGAGCTTCAGGACGAAAAGGATACCTTCAAAGACAAGTGGTTTGAATACGACGGAAAGGCTTATTCCGACATAGACAAGGTCATAATAGACGCCAAGATGAAGCGTCAGATGATATACGACGAGCTCTACGAGGACTTGAACGACCTTGTAAGCGTGCTCTGTCCCATTGAATCCGCCGACGACCCCGTATGGGAGAAGGGCGCCCGTTCAATAGTTATGGCAACTCTGCTTGCCATGCTTGAGGACAGCGAGCGTCCCGAGCTCGGCATGACTAAGGATAAATATAATTTCTACAATCTCAACAAGGCTATATCCAATTCGGACAACAACTTTGAGGCGCTCAAGAACTACTTTGCGGGCCGTTCGCCCATTGCAAGGTGCGTTTCGCTCTCAAAGCAGGTTACAACGGCTGCCGAGAACACTCTCTCCAGTTATATGTCAATAGCCTTCGACAAGATGTCAATGTTCAACGACGAGGGTATATGCGCCCTCACAAGCGCAACGGATATCGACCCCAACATATTTGCGGATGAAAAGACGGCTCTTTTCATGAAGATACCCGATGAGAAGGACACAAGACACGCTCTTGCTTCAATGTTCGTTCTCTGTATCTACAAGGCGCTTATAAAGAAGGCTTCGGCAAGAGAAGACCTTTCGCTTCCGAGAAATGTATACTTCATACTCGATGAGTTCGGTAATATGCCCAAGATTGACAAGTTCGACAAGATGATCACCGTAGGTCGTAGCCGTAAGATATGGTTCAACATGGTGGTACAGTCTTACGCACAGCTCAACAATGTATACGGCGATACCGTTGCCGACATCATCAAGTCCAACTGCGGTATGAAGATGTTTATCGGTTCAAACGATATCAACACCTGCAAGGAGTTCTCCGAGCTCTGCGGTAATATGACCGTTGAAACGGGAAGCGTTTCGGGCTCTGTCATGGCGGATAAGGACATCAATTATTCGCAGCAGATACAGCAGCGTCCGCTTATTTACCCGTCCGAGCTCCAGAGGCTCAACAACAAGGTCAGCACGGGTAACTCCATCATAGTTACCTTCGGCAACTATCCTTTAAAGACCAAGTTCACGCCCAGCTATCGCTGTCCGCTCTACAAGTTTGAGACCATGGACTTAAGCGAGACAAGAAAGAACATCTTTATCGGCGAGGAAGTCTACTATGACTTGGGCAAGAGGAACGATACTATACTTAAGGAAATGGAGGCAGCATCATAATGCTCAGCAGTAAACTGGAAATAAACGATAAAAAAGCGGTAGTAAGATTAGAAGGAACGGCGGACACCATCTCCAGCGAGATAGTGTATAACGATTTTGAAAAGGCGCTCAACGAGGGCTGTTCGGAGTTTGAGTTTGACCTTTCAAATGTGGAGTATGTATGCTCCGCCACATTGAGAGCGTTCATAAAGGCGCAGAAGATGTGCAATTCAAAGTCCTGCGAGATGTATCTCTCGGGCGCCTCGGAGGGCGTCAAGGATGTGTTCGAGATTACGGGCTTTGCATCTATAATCCGCTTTGTGTGAGGAATTTATGGAAGATATTTTAAGCTTTAAAATCGGCAAATTTAAAAATTCTTACAAATTGGGTATGGATTTCTACGATACCAAGATAGGTATGGAGAAGTCTGCCCTCAATAAGCTAAGGCTCGCATATGAGGAGGTTTTTGTCAATGTGATAAAAGCCAATGAAAACTCGGGAGCGGATGTAACCGTGCGCGTTGTGCAGGATGACGAGAATATCGAAATATGCATAACCGATAACGGCATTGAGTTCAATCCCCTTATCCGCCGCGATCCCGACATCACCCTCCCTGCGTCCAAAAGAGGCATAGGCGGTCTTGGAATATATCTTTTCAAGAACATAACCGACTATTCCAGATATGAATATATCGACGGCTGCAACATTCTGACCTTTGGTGTTGCGCTCAAGTGAAAAGAGGTATGGCTTTAATGTCCCGAAAAATCTATGCTGCCGTTTTTGCGTTTTTGTGCGCTCTCAGCGTGTGCGTATGCGCAAATGCGGCGGTGATCGAAAAAAACAACAGAACAAGACCCGTCATTTTGTACCCCCAAAATAACGACAAGCTTTACAGCGGCGACAGCGTTGCCATGCGTTATTATGCGCGGGAGGGCGAGGACTGCGTTATCATTCTTTCGGACGAAAACGGCGTTGTGGTTACGGAGGAGGTAAAGAGCGGCGAGCTCAAGCGAAATGACAGCAAAAATTCATATAAGGTAGGGCAGGGAGGCGTATTTTTTCTGCCCTCGGATATTTTAGAGCCCGAAAAAAGATATTCCGTACAGGTTGTTTGCGATTATGTTGCCTCCGAGCCTGTGTATTTTTATACTTATACCGACGGCGAGGAAGCCATAAAGGAGATACTTCAAAAGCACGAGCACCAGAAGGGGCTTTTTGTCAGGAATATGGAGAGCCTGTACGAAAGCAAAAAACTGTTCGTTCCCTTTGCAAGCTCCGTTGTCAACAGCTTCCACAAAAGCGTTGCGGAGGTGGCTCCCAGCAGCTATTTCAAGTCCTCCGCTCTTGCATCAAAGCTTATGGAAACAATAGAGGTGGAGGCTTGGAAGCTCGATAAAAACGGCAATCGCTATCCTTCAACGGTCAAGCTTACCGTCAACAAAAATATTAAAAACAACTACATAAACGCCTTCAGAGAGCTTTACGCTCTGGCGTTCCCAATTAAGAGCGTGGGCTGCTACAACTACAGAAACACTCACGGAGGCAGGCTTTCCGAGCATGCTCTCGGCACTGCCGTGGATATCAACCCCGATGAAAACTACTGTATTTACAGCGACGGCTCAAAGGTAGGCAAGTTTTTCAAGCCCTATGAAAATCCCTATTCCGTAACTCCCGAGGTCGTAAATGTGTTCAAGAAATATGGCTTCGGCTGGGGCGGAGAATGGACGGGTACGGTAGATTATATGCATTTTGCGTATTTTGATAGTTGAGAATACGCGGAATGAATATTCGGCTTGAATATCCCCCTCAGTCGCTTTCAGCGACAGCTCCC
>CANRNM010000062.1 GCA_947631975.1 uncultured Clostridia bacterium | reverse complement strand
CTCGGCGGAAGGGGCAGAAACGGAAGTATAATAAACGAGGATATAGGCGGTATGTTTTTTATAGGCTATATGCTCACAGACGCGGACTTCACGGCAGGGCATAAAAACAAAAAATATTCCGATATGTGCGGGGACTGCGCCAAATGCCTCAAGGCCTGCCCCAATTCTGCGCTTAATGACGGCAAGTGCGACTATACAAAATGCATTTCATATATTACACAGAAAAAGGGCGCTCTTACATATGAGGAGTATTCGGCAATAGGATATTCGATATACGGCTGTGATGCGTGCCAGAGAGTATGCCCCCATAACGGAAATTATGCCGAGGGCGAAAGCGAATACGCCTATCCCGACATAGAAAAGCTCCTCAATATGTCGGAAAAGGAGTTCGGGGATATCTACGGCAGGACGGCTGCGGGCTGGCGGGGCAGGAATGTACTCAAAAGAAACGCCCTTGCGGTACTGGGAAATATGGGAGATGAAAGAGGCGCTGAGCTTGCCTCGCGCTTTATTAATAGTCCGTCCGAACAGCTTAGGTCTGCGGCGGAATATGCCGTTTTTAAAATAAGGGAGAAATAGTTATGGGCTACTGGAATTCAAGAGGACTGCGCGGAAGCAGCTTCGAGGAAATGATAAATATGACAAACAATGTATATAAGGAGAGAGGTCTGGCAATAATACAGAAGATACCGACTCCTATAACGCCTATAAATCTGGACAAGGGCAAAAATGTCATCACTCTTGCCTATTTCGACCAGAAGTCTACAATAGACTACATAGGCGCCGCACAGGGTATACCCATTTGCTTTGACGCCAAGGAAACAAAGCAGGGCAGGCTTCCTCTGCAGAATATACACGCCCATCAGGTGGAATTTATGGAGCATTTCCAAAGACAGGGCGGTATAGCCTTTTTGCTGGTGCACTGCGCCGATGAAGAGGAATATTATTTCCTTCCCTTCGAGGTGATGGAAAAATACTGGAGGGAAGCGCAGAACGGCGGACGCAAGTCCGTGCCCTATTCGGCTTTTGAAAAAAGATATATGGTAAGTAATAAAAACGGGTGTCCCGTGCACTATCTGGAGGCAATAAATACTTATCTCAGGGAGGAAAAGAATTGAAGCTTATTGTCCTTGCTCTTTTATTCGGCTTTTTGGGCTCGGCAAATACGGAAGAGATCGCAAAGCCCAAGCCCGTGTACGAGCCCTATCAAATTTATATGCGCACCGAAAGGCAGAAAGCCCCTCTTGAGGGCGATAAATGCTTGAAGGGAGCGTATATTCACGAGGAAACTCTCTATTCGGATATAGATGTTTTTGAGAAAAAAACGGGTATTCAAAACGATATTTATATAAGCCTTGTGCCGTCCTCGGGCGACTTTCCTTCATCCGAGGTCATAAGGACCTATGCCAAAGGCAAGATACCTTTTATAATTACGGAGGAGGGCTGCGGCATAAGCCGTGCGCGCGACATTGCCAAGGTCTGCGGAAATCTGGATATACCCATGTTTGTGGAGCTCAAGGGCGAGGACAAGTTCACATATGAGTTCTGCGCAAAGACATTCAGGGAGCTTGCGCCCAAGGCTGCCCTTGTTTACGGCATAGACTCGGACGATATGAGCTTTTCCTTTCCGGACGAGGAGCTTGTGGACTGGGTGGCTGTGGACATAAAGGAGAGCGCAAAAAACAACAACATCGCCTCGGAATACGAAAACGCCGCGGGCAAATGCGCTTATTTCAAGGACAAGGCTGTAATGCTCAATATAAGCGTTCCCAACTTCACAATAGACGGCTGCTGTTATCTCTACAAGGAAGCGTCGGACGAAATAAAGAAGCTCTACTCCCTCGCCTCGGACAACAGCAATGTGGGAGCCGTGAACTATATAAGCCGTATCGAAAAGCACGACGGAATAGTAAGCTGTAATTACAGGATAACCGAGAACGGCATGCTTGCCAATACGCTCTGCGAATGTGTCAATATGCTTTCGGGCGACAGATATTGGAGCAGAACGCCCTATGTAGCCTACGCTTCAAACGACGATGTGCTTGTGTCAAACGACACTGCGGAAAGGCTTTCTCTGGAGCATAGCTATGTAAACAGCGGTTTCTGCAGAATAAAGGCGGGAGGATTTAATAAATCCGAAAGAAAGTTGTTTGTAAAATATTAAAAAATATGATATATTATTTATATGTATAATAAAGTATTTCTAACGGAGGGTAATATGAGCTTTTTTAAACAGATGATAACGGCAATATATAAATTCAAGGAATATCCTCGGCTTATGCTTATGAGCACGGGCAAAACGGCGGGTTATATAGTTATATTTTCGCTGCTTGTATGCATTGTCTCTCAAATACCCATGGCTGTGGGCTATTACAGGATAGGGGGCATATCCGGACTTATACGCGACCATGTGCCCGAGTTTTCAATAAAGAACGGAAAGCTCAGCTGTGAGAGCATAGATTTTTCCGACGAAATGATGGGCGTAAAAATATATGTCGATAACAACGAGGATGTGAACAACATAGATACAACGGGGCTTACAAGCTATCTCCTTGCCGACAGCGACAAAATGATATTCGGCAACAATATACAAAAAAGCGTAATAGAGTTCAGTCAGTTCGGCAGCAGCAGCTTTGACAAGCAGGGGCTTATAAACCTTTTTTCGGGCAGAAAAATGAAGCTTGCTCTCCTTATCATCTACGGCGTTACCGCCCTTATGGGTATGTGCATAAGCACGCTTTTCTCGCTTTTGTCGCTTGCGGTCATAGCCATGTGCGTAAACTCCGTGTTCATACATACCAATATGGGCTTCGGCGGCGCTCTTAAGCTTTCTGTATATGCCAGAACATTCCCCGTATTGCTCACGCTTATATTCGGGCTTGCGGGCATGAGTAACTTTATAGTGTACTGGGCGCTCCAGATTACATATATCTATCTTGGACTTAAGAACATCAAAAAGCAGGAGGCAATAATACTTGCCGAGCTGTAGGAGGAAATAATATGGCTTATCAGGCTCTTTACAGACGATTGAGACCACAGCGCTTCGAGGATGTGGCAGGACAGGACCACATCATAAGGACTCTGCGCAATCAGATCGAGAACAACAGAATAAATCATGCCTATCTTTTCTGCGGCACAAGGGGCACGGGCAAGACCACCACGGCAAAGATATTCGCAAGAGCCATAAACTGCGTGGGAGAGGGCGCAAAGCCCTGCAATTCCTGCGATGTCTGCACGTCCATAATGCAGGGCAGGAATGTGAATGTGATAGAGATAGACGCAGCCAGCAACAACGGTGTGGACAATGTGAGAGATATCATAGAGGAGGTCAAATATCCGCCCACGGACTGCCGTTACAAGGTGTACATAATAGACGAGGTGCATATGCTCTCCTCGGGCGCCTTCAACGCTCTTTTAAAGACGCTTGAGGAACCGCCCGAATATGTAGTGTTCATACTTGCCACCACAGACCCGCAGAAGATGCCCGTTACCGTGCTTTCGAGGTGTCAGCGCTTTGATTTCCACAGGATAGACAAGGATACCATGGTAAAGGTGCTCAAGGACTATATGGCAGAGGAGGGCGCGGATGTTGCCGACGATGCCATAGAGTATATTGCCGAGATATCCGACGGCGCCATGAGAGACGCTTTGAGCATATTGGACCAGTGCATAAGCTTCTATACCGACAGCAGGGTTACTCTTGAAAGAGTTACCGAAATAACGGGCTCCGCAGACCGCTCGGTTTTCTTTGAGCTTACCGACGCCATGAACAATAACGACGGCGGAAGGTGTATGGACATAATAGACAGAGTTGTTTTGCAGGGCAGGGACATAAGCAGATTTACCGCCGATATGATAATGCATCTCCGCAACATACTTCTGGCTGTGTCCACGCAGGGAGACACAAAGGCTCTGGATTATTCGAAGGCTTATGTGGATAAGCTCAGGCTTCAGGGAGCGTCCGTGGGCTATGATTATGCCCTTAGCCTCATTTCTTCTTTCTCGGAGCTTGCAAACAGCATAAAGTTCAGCGCCAACCCGCGCATACTTCTGGAGGTATGCGTTTTAAAGGGCTGTTCTCCCACCACCTCCTACGATTTGGGAAGCGTGGATAAAAGACTTAAAAATATAGAAAAGCAGATGGCAGAGGGTATTCCCGCAAGAGCGCCCGAAGTCTCCGCGCCTCCGTCCTCCATGGAAATAAGAGCACAGGCCGAAAAGCCCGAGGAGAGCGAAAAGCCCGCAGTCATAGAAAAGGCTGTTCCCGAGGACATCAAAAAGGTCATTGCGGGCTGGAATAAATTTGTGAAGGGCATTGACGCCAAGATAATAAAATCCGTAGTATCCGTGCTGACAAGACCCGCCTATCTGGAGGACGGCTTTCTCACGCTTGTTACGGCGAACAACGGTGCTCTGCACGTTATGGAAAACCATATGGACGAAATAAAGAAACAGCTTGAAAAGCACTTTGAAAAGCAGTTTGACATAAATGTTATGACGGAAGAAAAGTACAACAAGCGCCATGCCGAGAAATACGGCGCAAAAGACCCCGAGCTCAAGAGCTTCACAAAGGAGGACTATGTGAAGGTGTTGGGCGATATTGTGGAATTTGAGGATTAGTTAATTAATTTGTAATTATTTTATGCTTGCTTTTAAATGTGATTTCATTTATACTTTTACTGAACGGCTCGTGTTGCCGATGAAGCATAGATAGGAGTGATATTGTGCCTCCAAGGAACAACAGACAGCTCAGGATAAGGGAGAAAAGCTCCAAGCCGATGCTCTTTCCCCTGCACCCCAGCAATATGAAGGACAACAGCGTTTATATGAAAAAACGCAGAAAAAAATATGATCCCACACCCGTTATTTTTATTATTCTCGTGCTTTTGCTTTTGTGCGCGGCAGTGTTCTTCTTTGCCAATATGAAGGTGCTTGCCGTCATGGTGAATGACGAAACGGTCGGATATATAAAGGACACCTCAGCCACCGAAACGGAGCTTAACAACATGGTGCTTGCAAAGCTCAAGCAGGAGGTGGGCAACAACATAGAGATAGTGGACAAGCTAAGCCTGAGAAGCGCGTCGGGACTTTTCAAAAAAACGGAAAATTCCGAGCAGGTAGTCGCAAAGGTGTGCGGAATAGTCAGCTATAACCAGGAAGCCGTAACAATACTTGTAGAGGACAAGGAATACTGCACCGTTGCCAATGTGGAGTCGGCAAGGAAGGCTTTGCAGACCGTATTGGAACGGTATAAGGTGCCCGAGGGCACGGCTCAGCCCGAGTTTGCCATAAAGATAAACACGGGCACCGTGTTTGTGGAAAACAGCCAAGTAAGCACTGTGGACGAAGCCGTAAAAATACTGGGCGCAACGCATGATGTGGAAAAGAACTACACCGTTGTTTCCGGCGATACCTTCGGACTCATAGCCTCAAGAGCGGGCATGACGGAAGACGAGCTTTTAAAAGCCAATCCCACCATAACGGAGCAGACAAAGACAAGCCTCCAGCCGGGTCAGGTGCTCAAGCTCATAGCCAACGAACCCGTGCTTCCCATAAGGACATACAGCTGGGAGACCGTCAAGGAGGAAATACCTTACAAGACAATAACAAGAAACAACTCCTCGCAGCCCGAATCCTACAGCAGAGAAATACAGGAGGGCGTAAACGGCACAAAGGAAATAATAAGGAAGATACCCTATGTTAACGGCGTGCAGCAGGGCGAGCCTCAGCTTACGGAGAAGGTTACCAAGGAAGCCGTGAACAGAATAATAGAAGTAGGAACATATGTACCGTCCAATAATGACAACGATGAGGACGAGGAAGAACAAGAGGAATAAATGAACAATTATAAATGACAAAAATGCTCTCGGAAAGCGCTCCGAGAGCTATTTTTGTACTAAATGAAAATGGAGTAAACTATTTGTGAATTATTTTTATAGTGATTGACTGTCTTTGTAAATACTGTTATAATTTAATCAAGCGACGTCGATATTTATGTATATTTTTACCATAAGACTTTCGGCGTTAATAAAAATGAAGGGAGAAAAACAATGAGACTCAGACAAAAAGAATTAAAGAAATTTTTTGCCTTTGCTCTTGCGCTTTCATTTACGGCGCAGTCGGGCATAAGCGCCGCATATGCGGGCGAATACGACATTATGCCCTTAAGCATGTCGGATGTAAGCAGCTTCGGCGTGGATATCGACATGGATTTCCAAGCGCCCGGAGATGTGTTCAGCGTTGTGCTTGACCCCGTGGACGAATTTGATACGGGCGTGTACAGCGTGGACGCTGTGAGCAATGAGCAGGGCAATGCGGCGGCAGGCATGATAACGGGAGTACCTGTCGGCGAATATAACCTTACCATCACATCAGACGGATATATTCCCTATACCCAGAAGGTGGATATACAAAAAGGCGTTACGGCTAAAATAGAGCTTAACAACAGCCGTCAGAAGAACGAAAAGTATAACGCGCAGTACGGCATAATCGCCGTAGGCGATGTAAACGGCGACAGCACAGTTGACGATGCTGATATAGCGGAGCTCACGGAGGCGGCAGCTCTCGGTACATATTCCGATACGGATGACCTCAACAACGACGGCGTTGTTAACATTGCCGATATCACATATGCCGTTTTAAACAAGGGCGGAAATGTTGAGACAAAGCAGCTCAATGTCATAGCTCCCGAGAACATAGTTCCCGAAACGGGAGATAACACGGAGGTTGTGGGAAATATAAACGACCTCACCGAGAGCATTGAAAGCTTTGTGCAGTTAAAGCCCTCCGACGGAGCGGAGATAACTCCCGAAAACCCCATTGAGCTTTCTCTCAATGTGAATACTCAGACCGTACCCGAGGAACACAAGAAGTCCGAAGGTATAGTTATAAAGCCTCCCGTTAACTCCGAAAACACCATTACCGACGGTACCGTGCTGGTAGAGGATGAGGACGGAAATCAATACGAATATGTTATAGGCTCCGCCGAGCAGAGCGCGGCTATAGAGCCTGTAAGGGGCGGACTTTTCACCGTTCCCGTTTATGCGGCAGGCGAAAACAGGGCTAAGATAGAAAGCGACGGCACCGTTGTTATAGACCTCGGCAGACAGATCGCCATAAAGAGGATAACAATAAAGGTTACGGGCGCAAGCACAAGCCTTGTTGACATCGCAGAGGTAGAATTTGTAAACAATATGGAGAGCCGTGTGCCCGAGCCCGAGCTCAACATTCCTCAGAATGTAAAGGCAGTTCAGACTGCTGCGGGAGATGACCCCGCTTTTGAGGTAAGCTGGGACGCCCAAGTGAACGTAACGGGCTATGAGGTGCTTATAAGCTCAAACGGCAAGGAAGCCACCATAGCTACAAAGGATACAAAGGTAAATGTAACTCAGCTCGGAAGCGATAAGCTTAAGACATATGTGCCTTATACGGTACGTGTGCGCTCCACAAGCGGCAATAACTGGAAGAGCCCCTATTCCGAGAAGGCGGAGATAACAATGACCGCCTCGGAGGTTCCTCCCGCTCCCGAGTATGTTCAGGCGAACGGACTTGTGGAAAGCATAAAGGTTTCATGGCGCGATATGCGCGACACCACTCATTACAGCCTTTTCTACAAGGAGAAGGAAGCTCCCGAAAGCGAATACGCGGAGATAAAGGACATAAAGGCAACAAGCTACACGATACAGGGACTTAAGGCAAGAGTTACTTATCAGGTATATGTAGTGGGACACAACGAGCACGGCGCAAGCAAACCCTCTCCCGTGAACGAGGCTACCACAACGGCATCGGCAAATGTTGAGATGCCCAAGTATAAGCTCATCAACACTCTCGGCGAAAGAGGCGAGCTTACGGCTCATATAGCTTCAGTAAGCGTTGGCGAGCAATATATAGCAAACGGAGACGAGTATGCTCCCGTAGATAACGACCAGGATACATATACATTCGTATCCGACTGGGACACGGGTGAGGTTTATTCAAATTTTGCCAACCCTATAGTTACTCTTGACAAAAAGTATACTATAGACACCATATGCTTCTCGCCCAGCGGCAGCCAGCAGAACGGCTTTGCTGCGGCAAGGATACGCTATAAGGATGCAAATGGCAATATGGTCAAATCGGAGAGCTGCAGGATAACGAGAAAGTATGATGTTGATAACAACATTTACTATTCCGTTACTGCAAATGAACCCATCACCTCCGATACATTCCAGCTCTGCCTCAATACGGGCTGGACAAGAGTTGTAACGATAGCGGAGATGCGTTTTTATGAATATGACGACATAGAGCACAAAATAGACGAGCTCTATGAAGACACAATGCATCTCAAGCTCAAGGACAATGTTTCCGAAGCCGACATAAAGGCTCTCGAGGACAGACTTGAAATAAAGGACGAGGTGAGCGGTGAGCTTCACCCCGAATACAGCAATTTAAAGAAAGAGCTGGATTATGCAAGAACACTTCTCAATACCGAAGGTCTTGCGGACATCGTTACAGTAGACACGGGCGTTACGGCAAATGCAGACGGTCATAACGACTTCGCTATGGCTCTTTCGGATTATCAGCCTCTCGGCATTGTTGCAAAGGCAGGCGACGAGCTTATAGTTTATGTAGGCAGCCCCACGGAGGCAGAGGGCGTTAACACCAGCCTCAGACTTATTGCAACGCAGAATCACGGCGAGGCGGCTAATTGGCAGTCAGACCTCGGTCAGCTCAGAATAGGACGCAACATTATAAAGGTTCCGTCAATAGCTACTTCCGCAGAAGCCGAAAACGGCGGTTCGCTCTATGTTGAGTGGCCCGGCGCGGCAAATTCAAGACAGTATGCGGTCCGCGTAAGCGGAGGTCAGAGCATACCCGTATTGAATGTGGCTAAGATAAAGGGCGCAGAGCGCACCGCAGCCATAAATAAATATGTGGATGAGCTCAAGACCTACTGCGGTGAAATAGAGAGCATACACAATAAGGAGCACGGCGAAAAGACCTACAGAGACGACTGTATAGCCAACTACACCGAAATAGTAATGGACAACATGATGTATTCCGTGCCCGCAAAGCAGGTATTGAGCGGAATACAGTCAAACGCTTCAAATCTTGAAAAGGCTATCGAGGCTATGGAACAGCAGATAGATATATTCTATCAGCACAAGGGTCTCAACAAGAACGAGCCTTCGGACAGCACAAACAGATATCCCACACAGAGGCTCAACATAAGATATCACACTATGTTTACGGGCGCATTCATGTATGCGGGCGGAAAGCATATAGGTATCGAATATGGCAGCGTTCCCGGACTCTTCGGCATGAGACCTTACACCGTTGACGAAAACGGCAAGGGTACTGACGGACAGTTCGCAGGCTGGGGCATAGCTCATGAAATAGGCCATGTTATAAACAACAAGCGCTATGTACACGCAGAGGTAACAAACAACTACTTCTCAATGATAGCCACACAGGATAAGCGTCCCGACTTCCTTAAGGTATACGAGCATGTTACAAACGGCACGCCCGGTACGATAGGCGGAGCTACGGGTCTTGGTATGTACTGGCAGCTTCATCTTTTCTATGACGACTGCTACGACTTCAAGACATTTGAAAAGAATGACGAACAGCTTGCAAGTCTGTTCTACGCAAGAATGGACAGCTACACAAGAAAGCCCGAGACCGCTCCGCAGGCGGAGACCGACGGAATACCCCTCACCCTTACGGAAAGTATTCCCGACAATCTCATCCGTCTTGCTTCTGCGGCGGCAGAGAGAAACCTTGTGCCCTTCTTTGAGGCTTGGGGCTATGTTCCCAGCGCAGACACGGTGAAGTATGCTTCACAGTTCGCGCCCGAGGAGCACAAGATACAGTATATTGACTATGCTTCAAGAGATTATCGTCTTGAGGGCGGAAAGGGAATGTCGGATACTACGGCGGTAACCGCAAGCATTGCCACACCGCACGAGGACAACATAATCTACGACAACAAGGTTGAAATAGCCCTTTCAAACAACGGCGATGCCGAGGCTATGCTGGGCTATGAGATATTGAGAAACGGCGAGGCTGTCGCTTTCGTTCCCGCGGATAAGACATCCTACATCGACGTTATAACAACGGGCAACAACATGGTATACGACTATACCGTAATAGGCTACGACAAGCTTCTCAATACTACCGCCCCCGTTAAGCTCGACACCGTAAAGGTAAAGCACAGGGGCGAAATAGACCGCGAGAAGTGGGTCGCTTCAACAAATATGCGTTCCGATGCCGATGAAGAAGTAAAGGCAGACGGCGAGAGCGATTACTGCGAGGACACTTATATTTCAGCCATACCCAACGCTATCGGCAAGGGCAGTGCCGAGGGCTACAAGGGTTCTGCTGAAAAGGGAGATGCGGAGATAGCTATAGACCTCGGCAATCCCGAGCAGGTAACGGCTATCAAGTATAAGGGCGCAGCAGCCGACTTCACGGTATTCGTGAGCGAGGACAACTCAAACTGGACTCAGGCAAAGGCTATAAGCTATGACGGCAGCGGCGAGCAGGTCATATACTTTAACCAGCCCGACAAGGCGGAAGAGGACGGCGAGGGTTATATGTACATCTACAAGGCTTCCTATGTAAAGCTTGTTTACAGCGGCAGCGAAGTCAGCGTAGACGATATCAACATATTAGGTCCCACAAGCGACGATGTTGAGCTTATAACAAGCGGAATAGGAACGCTTAGGGATGCGTTTGTATACGACAAGGAAAAGGACTACAGCATACCCGCAGGCTCGCTTGTATTCACGGGCGTTTACAAGGGCAGTCCTTCCTACAATGTTGTTAAGCTCTGCGACGGAAACGGAAACATAATAAACGGCAGCCAGATAATAATGGCTGATGTTCCCGAAAAGGGCGAGCTCGGCAATGTATCGGAAGGCATTTGGATCTACTGGATAACTCCCGAGGAGCTTAAGGAAACAACTATTCCTTCAAGCGTATACGCAGAGCTCTACAGAGTTGACGATGCATTCACGCTTGAAAACGAGCGTCTTGTGAGCAACACTCTTAAGGTGGATGTGCCCGATAAGCTTTCGGACATAGTGCTCGAGAGCAAGACGGAAAGCGCAAATGCCATAAGCTTCGGCTCGGGCGATGTGGTTGAAAGCACCGAATACAGCGCAGAGGTCAAGGCGGAAAGCGCAAATTCAAGCGCTCTTGCTCTCGTAGAGGAAGAGCCCGCAGAGCCTTCAACAGACAGCAGCTTCATATTCACAAGGGCAGATGATACAAGAAGCGCGCTTATACAGCTCAATATTCCCGAGGATGAAAATTCACCTCGCACAATAGCATTCCAGACCATATTCAACCTCACAGGCACAGTCAGCCCGGATGAAGTGGATATTGCATGGTCGCCGGCTATGGAGTCCAGAACGCTCTATAAGGAATATTACTACAGCCCGCAGTCGGGCAGAGTCTATATATTTGCCGTTGCAAATGCGGATATACTCGACGACGGACTTGTAACGATAGGCGACATAAGCTTTACATCCGAGGCAGAGGCAGGAAATGTTTTAGTCAATGTTCAGGACGGCTCTACCGCAACGGTACATGAGGACCTCACTTGGAGCGGATGGGCAACGGGCGGAAGCACCGTTTTAAGAGCGGGCATTGAACCCGAGCCATCTACGGAGCCCTCAACAGAGGCAGAGACATCCGATGTGCTTGCAGAGGCGGTAGGAACGGACGCCATCAACTTTGTGGCAGGCGTAGACAGCCTTGATTATAAGGAAGTAGGCTTCATTCTCGAGGCTAAGGGCGCAGAGGCGGAGAGAAAGACAAACATTGTCTATACATCTCTTGCAGACTCGTCAATATCCGCTTCGGATGTGGGCAAGACCTACATCTACGCATTCACCGTTACGGATATACCCGACGCTTCCGAGGAAATAAAGGTAACGCCTTTCATAGTTACTCTTGACGGCGAGAAAATACTTTCGCCCTCAAAGACATTCACTCTTGCGGGACTTCCGCAGAGCGTAATGCTTATGTCGGACGAGGTTGAAAGCG
>CANRNM010000061.1 GCA_947631975.1 uncultured Clostridia bacterium | reverse complement strand
CGACTTATCTTTCTTGGCAAGAAGAATAATATTTGCGTCATCCAAGCAGCCAATGGTTGGAGCTTTATAATAGGCAGTGCCGTCCCTAAAGTCCGATGCATACAGAATAAGCCATTTACATGACTGTTCCTGCTGCCAATATGAGAATAGTTGTGCACCATTGTTTTTTGTGTCGCTTAACGCTTTATCAAATTCCTTGCCCCAAGTTTTACATTCAACGATAAAAAGCATGGAGCCTGATATATCCGTTATGCAAATATCGGCACGTCCACTTTTTTTGTCATGTCCAAGATGCCATTCTTTTTCCAGTTCGATATGCTCCGGACGATAGCCTTTTTCGAGAAGACGGTATACACATTCAAAAACAACAAAATTTTCTTGTTTATCGAATCCATCATTTCGTTTCCTTCCCTTTATATCATCCGGATAATAAAGTTT
Source organism: uncultured Clostridia bacterium (assembly GCA_947631975.1). Classification (GTDB taxonomy): domain Bacteria; phylum Bacillota; class Clostridia; order Lachnospirales; family CAG-274; genus Gallispira. The sequence goes on along the minus strand of CANRNM010000061.1, from coordinate 11,601 downwards.
CTTCTTAGAGAAATCTACGCCCATAGACGCATTAAAATGCTTGAACTTTTTCTCGTAAAACTCACCGTTAACTGTAAAACCCAAAAAGAGCAGTAAATTTTTGAAATCAGCTTCTTTAATCATAGTTTCCTCCTCATAATGTTTTGTCATATACGTTTACTAATTTATAACCTATTTTACAAAGTTGTAATTGATTTATTTCCGTTTGTGGGAAACACATAATAATGTTGAGTGTCCTAGTTGGCTGTTACAAAAAAGCTTTTTTAAGTGTTCCGCAGAGACACCGCCGCCACGCACTCCACATGCCCCGTATGCGGGAACATATCCACGGGCTGTACTTTCTCGACCTTATACCTTCCGTCCTCGCAGAGTATTTTCAGATCCCTTGCAAGTGTGGCGCTGTCGCAGCTCACATACACTATCCTTTTTGGCGCAATAGTCCTCATCATATCCACCAAGCTTTTTGCACAGCCCTTGCGGGGAGGGTCAACGACCATAACATCGGGTCTTATGCTTTTTTCGTATAGCTTCGGCACTATCTCCTCCGCCTTGCCCTCTATAAATTCGGCGTTTTCTATGCCGTTAAGCTCTGCGTTTATTTTTGCATCTGCTATGGCGTCGCCCACTATCTCAACGCCGTACACCCTTTTTGCCTTTTTCGCCAGAAAAAGAGATATTGAGCCTATACCGCAGTAGGCGTCTATAACCGTTTCGTTTCCGTTAAGCTGCGCAAATTCGAGCGCCTTGGAATAGAGCATGTATGTCTGCCTTGGATTGACCTGAAAGAAGGAGAGGGCAGATATCTTGAATGTCAGATCGCCTATGCTGTCCGTTATGCAGTCCTCTCCCCATACCGTCTCGCATCTGTCGCCCATTATGACATTTGACCTTGCGCTGTTGTAGTTTATTATTACGGAGCGGATATTTTTTATATTTTTAAGACAATCTGCAAGCTCTTTTTTGTACTTGAAGCCTTTTCCGTTTACAACAAGACACACCATTATTTCGCCCGTGCCGAAGCCCTCTCTTATGAGAATATGCCTTACCGTGCCTTTTCCGTTTTCCTCGTTATATGCGGAGATCCCGTTTTTTTCCATAAAGCTCTTTATGGCTCTTATGATTTCGCTGTTTGCCTTGCTTCCTATTATGCAGTCGTTACAGTCCACTATTTTGTGAGAGCCTAGAGAATAAAAGCCTATCTTTATGCCGTTTTTGTCCTCTCCCACGGGATATTGAGCCTTGTTTCTGTAGTTATACGGCGTTTCCATGCCTATGACGGGTTCGACCTCTATGTCCTCAAAACCGCCTATACGCCTCAAATTCTGCAATACCTTGTTTCTCTTGTATTCAAGCTGTGCGCCGTATTCCATGTGCTGAAGGGTGCAGCCTCCGCATTTTTCCGCAACGGGGCAGAGGGGTACTGTTCTGTGGGGCGAGGGCTTTGTTATTTCAAGCGCTCTGCCGTAGCCGTAGCTTTTGTTTGTCTTTACGGCAACGACTCTTGCTTCCTCGCCGGGGAGCGTATTTTTGACAAAGAGAGTATAGCCGTCGACCTTGCCTATACCCTCTGCGTGCGTTCCTATATCCGTTATTTTTATGTCATATATTTCGTTCTTTTTTACAGTCATTTTTTTAATACTCGGTCTTTCTTATGTTTCGCGCAAATATCTTGTTGTAGCCTGCCCATACGCTGTTTGTGGCGTTGTCGTCTATGGCTGTTTCCATCATCTTCACTTTGGCGTCCGTATCGTCGGCACAGTGGAGCAGGAAGGCTTCAAGCGTCCTTGGAAGCTTGGGAGAGCCGTATTCAAATTCTCCGTGATGGGAAAGTATGTTGTGCTGTATGAGAGAGCGGAGCTGATGAGGGAAGCCCTCTATTTTTTCCGCCTCTTTGCCTATAAACTCCGAACCCATAACTATATGTCCCAGAAGCTCGCCGTCGTCCGTATAGTCGGCTGCGGGAAAGTCGGAGAGCTCCTTCAGTTTGCCTATGTCGTGCAGAAGCGCGGAGGCTATGAGTATATCCCTGTTCGCTCTCTCGTAGTGCGCGGCAAATGCCTCGCAGAGCTCCGCTACGGACACGGTATGCTCTATAAGACCGCCCAGATAGTTGTGGTGCATTGCCTTTGCCGCCGTGTGCTTTTTGAATTTATCCGCAATTTCCTTGTTTTCAATGAATATATTTGTGAGCAGCTTTTTTATATAAGGTTCCTTTACGGAGGCTATAAATTCCTTTATCCTCTCGTATAGCTTATTCACATCCTTGTCGGTGGCGGGGATATAGTCCGCCTCGTCATACTCTCCCTCCTCGGCGCGCCTTATCTTCTTTATATTGAGCTGGAGCTCGTTGTTGAAGGTATGCACCATGGCGTCTATTTTTATAAAATCGCCCTCGGAGAAATTCTGTATGTCCCTTGTGATGTCCCACACCTTTCCGTTTATGCTTCCCGTCTTGTCGGAAAGCGTGAGCGAAAGATAATTTTTGCCCGTTTTCTGCGATTTGAAGCTCTGCCTTTGCTTGCAAAGATAAAAGTCCACTATTCTTTCATTGTCTGTCAATTCTTTTATGTATCTCATAATATCCTCCTGAATTTGGTTGAATATAATTAAATTTTAACACAAATCCCATAAAATACAACTCTTTTTTTAAAATAAGAATTGTGCAAAAAATAGGCTTCATAAACCGCAAGGCATATAGAGTATTAAATTTTTATTAATATACAAAAACACTATTGACAAAGCGGTAAAATAGGAGTAAAATCGAAAAAGGTTAGAATTCTAAGTTTTGCCTTGGGAGGTGAATACAGGTGGACTCATTTACAATTGATATGGGTATTACGCCTTTGCTCTATAAGGTGGCGCACAAGTGCAATCATACCTGCAACGAGAAGCTGAAGCAGCTATCGGTTTCCATTCAGCAGGGCGCCATACTTATGATAATAGAGCTCATAGACGAGGGAAAGCTCAATCAGAAAAACCTCAGCAATGAGCTTGGCGTTAAGGAATCCTCCATATCAAGCATAATAAAAACCATGATAAAAAACGACCTTATCTATAAGGAACAGAGCAAGACCGACGGCAGAAATCAGCTCCTCAAGATTACACGGCAGGGCAAGCAGATATGCGATGCCATGAAGGAGAGCGCAAGAGATGTGGAGCAGGAGCTTTACGGCAGTCTTACCGAGGAGGAAAGGGAAAGCTTTATCGCCATTCTTAAAAAGCTTCTGTAAATTTAATCATTTCTTAATGCAGAATTAATTTTTATGTAATCGGTAAATAGTATAATAAATAAAATCATTGTAATGAATAAGGAGGTTATTATGAAAAAGTATCTGAGAGTTACCGCAGCCGTTATTTGCATGGCTATGCTTGCAGGCTGCGGAGGAAAGAAGGATATGCCCGAGCCCGAGGAGAAGGCGGAGGCAACAAGCGTTGAGATCGCAAATCCCACGCTCAACACATTAAAGGACGAATATATGTATTCGGGCACAATACAGGCGGCGGAGACCGTCGACGTGTCCGCAAAGGTGCAGGGCACTGTAAAGGCTACATATTATGAGGTGGGCGACAAGGTGTCTGCGGGCGCGGTTTTATACCGCATTGACGATACCGACTATCAGAATGCTTTAAAGTCGGCGCAGGCGGCGCTTAATTCGGCAAATGCAGGCGTGCAGTCGGCAAAGACATCTGTTGCGACGGCTAACGGAGCCACAATGAAGACTCAGCTTGAAAGCGCGCAGAACGCTGTTACAAATGCCGAGACCAATCTTGAAAACAGCAAAAAATCAGTCAGCGATGCCGAGGTTGCCGTTACGAATGCTCAAACGGCTTATGACAAGGCAAAGAGCGACTATGACATAAATCAGCAGTTATACGATGTGGGCGGACTTTCCGAGGACGCTTTGAACAATACAAGGATAGCCTTTGAGCAGGCGGAGAACGCTCTCACTACGGCGCAGAATGCCAAGTCAAAGGCGGAGCTCGGCGTAAAGAGCGCAGAGGACGGACTTGCTCAGGCAAAGAACTCCTATGCCATACTTTCAAAGGAAACTACGGCTGAGAATACCAGAAGGGCTAACGACGGGCTTAATACCGCCATGGCTTCGCAGAAATCTGCAAGCGTAGCCGTAGACACCGCAAAGCAGCAGATAGCTTACTGCACCGTTTCAAGCCCCATTTCGGGCACCGTGCTTTCAAAGAATGTTACAGCGGGCGCCATGGCTGCGGGCGTGGGCTATCAGATAGTTGACCTTTCCTCTCTCAATGTAAAGGTCAATGTTTCGGAGCAGATAGCGGCAAATGTAAATACGGGCAACGCCGTTACTATAGTTGTGCCTACGCTTTCCGAGAATAACACATTCGCGGGCAGCATAACGGAGATACCCCCCGGAGCAAATGCGGACGGCACATACACCGTAAAGGTAAGCATACCCAACTCAACGGGAGAGCTTAAGGCGGGTATGTTTGCGGAGGTATACTTCGCCAAGTCAACGAGCAATAACGCCGTTGTAGTTCCCAGAGACGCCGTTTTGGACGATGTGGACGAGGGAAGCTATGTGTTTGTGGCGGACGGCACAAATGCCAAGAAGGTCGCCGTTACAACGGGCATCGACACAGGCGAAACAATAGAAATAACATCGGGTGTTACCGTAGATGACAAGGTTGTCATAAAGGGTCAGACATACCTTGCCGACGGCGATGCGCTCAACATAGTTGCGGACAACGGAGTGGAGACCATAGTGCCCGCAGATAATGAGCAGACAACACAGGATGAGGCTCCTGCCGAAGGCAAGGAGGCTAAAAAATGATAAAAACTTGTATTAAAAGGAAAGTAACCGTAATAATGTGTACCCTCGTGGTTCTTCTGGGCGGTACCATTGCTTATAATAACCTTGAGCTTGCAATGACTCCTAATGTCGACCTTCCCGTCGCTCTTGTAATGTGCAGCTACACGGGCGCGGCTCCGGAGGAAATGGAGGAGCTTGTTACAAAGCCAATAGAAGAACAGCTCGCCACCATAACGGGCGTAGACACCATCACATCGCAGTCCTCGTCGGGTTCATCTATGGTTGCCGTGCAGTTTGTGGACGGCACTGACATAGACGACGCCATAAACGACATGCGCGACAGGCTCGAAAGAGTAAGAGCCATGCTTCCGGACGATGCCAACGACCCGTCCATAATGAAGATGGATATGAACGCGCAGAGCATAATGGTCGGCGTAACAAGCGATAAATACGACATAGATACGCTTTATAACCTCCTTGATGAAAATGTTTCGTCTATGTTTGAAAAGATAGACGGCGTTTCCTCCGTATCGTTAAGCGGCGGCACGGACACAGAGGTAAGAATAATTGTCGATCAAAACAAGATGCAGAATTACGGCATCACAATGAGCACAATTTCGGCTGCGCTTTCTGCCGAAAACAGAAATCTGCCCTCCGGCTCGCTCAAGCAGGGCTCTACGGATATTTCTTTGAGGACCGTGGGAGAGTTCAGCTCTGTTGAGGACATAAAGAATACAATTATAACCACCAAGACAGGCAGCCATATAATGATAAAGGATGTTGCCGAGGTCAAGGAAACCGAAAAGGACAAAGATTCCCGTTCTCTTATAAACGGCAAGGACGGCTGCTTGTACTCCCTCGCAAAGCAGAGCGATGCAAACATAGTAACCGTCAGCCACAACATACAGAGGACAATGGAGCAGATCAAGAAGCAGTACCCAGATTTTGAGCTTACAATGCTCACAAATACGGCGGATTACATAGAGCTTGGCATAAACAACATGGTAAGCACGGCGTTCCAGGCGGCTTTCATAGCTATATTCGTTCTTCTTATAATTTTGAGGAGCGTAAGAATGTCGCTTATCATAGGCGTTTCCATACCCACATCCATATTTGCGACATTTGCTCTTATGTACCTTAACGGTATGTCGCTTAATATGATGTCGCTGGGAGGCGTAGTTATAGCCATAGGTATGCTTGTGGATAACTCGGTCGTTGTGCTTGAAAATATATTCAAGAAAAAGTCCGAGGGACTAAGCGCCTTCGATGCGGCGCATAAGGGAGCCTCGGAGGTCTCAATGGCTATCACGGCTTCAACTCTTACGACCGTAGCCGTTTTCCTTCCCCTTACATTCATGCCCGGCACAATGGGCGATTTGATGAAGGAAATATCATACACGGTCTGTTTCGCTCTTGTGGCTTCTCTTGTTACCGCTCTTACATTCGTGCCCATGGCGTCGGCAGTTCTTATGCGCCATGAGGAGAACAAGAAGGGCGGAGGAAGGCTCAGCGCCTTTATAGATAAGCTGGATAACGGCATGGGCGTGCTTCTCGACAAGCTCGACAGAGGCTACGCAAAGCTTATAACAATGTGCCTTAACCACAGAATAAGGAGCGTTGTTGCAATAATTGCGGTATTTGTCGCTTCTCTTATGTGCGTTCCGCTCGTAGGCTCCGACCTTATGGCAAGCACCGACGAGGGCGCAGTAAGCGTTACCGCAACACTCCCCAACGGCACGGACTATGAAACAAGCGAAGAGTATCTTAATAAGCTCCTTGAAAGAATAGGCGATGTGCCCGAGACCGAAACAATGTACGCCATGGTAGGCGGAGGTATGATGGGTCTAAGCACAGGCACAAGCGTAACGCTCTACTACGATGTGGGCGACAAGGAGGACAGAACTCGCTCAAGCGAGGAGATAGCCGACGATATCGAGAGCAAGCTCCAAAATATTGCGGGCTGCGAGATAGAGGTAAGCGACGGCGGTATGTCCATGGGCTCGCTTGCGGGCAGCGGATTTAATGTTCAGATAAAGGGCGACGACAACGACACATTAAGAGAAATAAGCAACGACCTTATTGAAGATCTTTCAAAGATACCCAACGCCGAAAATGTAGAGTCTTCTCTCGACGACGCTTCGGCAGAGGCGAGCATAGTTATAAACAGGGCTAAGGCGGCGCAGTACGGACTTAACACAAGCACCATTGCTACCGCAATAAGCTCCGCAAACTCGGGCTCCGTAGCTACGGAGTACAAGACAAACGGTACCGAGATAGATGTCAGGATAATGTACCCCGATGAGGATATAGAGTACATGAAGGACCTTAATAACCTCACGGTTACATCGCCTACGGGCGTTTCCGTACCCCTTACGGAGGTAGCCTCCGTAGAAATGGGCGAGAGCGCGCTTTCCATAAGGCGTGAAAATCAGCAGAAATACATAGAACTCACGGGCGAGATAAAGGGTCTTGACGGAGCCGCTCAGAGAGAGCAGGTCCAGCAGGTGCTTGACAACTATGTATTCCCCGAGGGCTATACATATGAATTCGGCGGACTGATGGAAATGATGCAGGATACCTTCTCCGATCTCTTTACATGTATAGTTGTAGCCATACTTCTGGTTTATATGGTTATGGCTTCGCAGTTTGAGTCGTTCGTATATCCCTTCATTATAATGTTCTCCATGCCCATGTCCATAACGGGCGGTATACTCGGACTTCTTGTTACGGGCAACAGCCTCACGGCTTCGGCATATATGGGACTTATAATGCTTGTAGGTATGGTAGTTAACAACGGTATCGTGCTTGTAGACCACACCAATCAGCTTCTTGAAGCGGATGCCGAGCTCGGCGTAAACGAAGCCCTTGCCGAGGCGGGACGCGACAGATTAAGACCCATACTTATGACTACTCTTACCACCGTCATAGGTATGCTCCCCGTAGCGCTTGCCATAGGCTCGGGTATGGAAACAAACCAGAGCTTGGGTATAGTTATAGTATTCGGTCTTACAATAGGTACTCTTATAACGCTTCTGTTCATACCTCTGCTTTATTCGGGCATAAACTCTTTAAAGAATAAGGTAAGAAGAAATAAGGAGCATAAGCGCAGAGTGTCCGATAAGGACGAAAGAAAAATAGCTGTGCGCGAAGCAAGGAAAAAAGCTAAGAAGGAAGAAAAATCTCTTAAGAAAGGGGAAAATAAAAATGAAGATGAACAGTAAAGCTATCATAAGCCTTGCAATGACGGCTGTCATGATCTTGCCCTGCGCCGTAAACGGAGCAGTAGTTATGCCCGAGAAGGCCGAACAGGGAAGAATAATATTAGGCTCCAATTCCTCCGGCGAAAGCTATTCGGCAGTATCGGAGAAAAAGGCTCTCACAATAGAGCAGGCTGTAAACGATGCCATTGCTTTTTCAAGAGATATCAAGGATCTGGACGACACCATAGAGGTTACCGAGGACAACAGACAGACAGTTACCGAAAATTACGATATGGTGGGCAAGGAGGACGCTTACGGAAATTTGCTCGTGCCTGCCGACTATGAAACGGTGCACAATCTTTCCGTGAGTATAAGAGAGATAGCCATGGCGCTCTCTACTTACAGCGCAAACAAGGAAATTGCAAAGGAAAAGATAGATTATAATGTCAGAAATCTTTTCTACAGCATTGATAAAGCCGAAAAGAGCCTTGCGCTTTATGACAAGCAGATTGATCTCCAGGCAAGACAGCTCAAGGTATATGAGGTCATGAACAATCTGGGCAAGCTCAGCACGGTTGAATACAATGAATACAAGAGGACCTACGACGACCTCGTTTCGGATAAGTCGGCTATAGAAACTCAGATATCCTCGGCTTACAGAAGCCTTAACCAGCTTATGGGCAAGCCTCTCAATCAGGAGTATGACCTCGTTGTGGACGAAATGGAGTTTACGGACATGGACGAAGTAAACCTTGACAACGAAATTGACAAGGCTCTTTCTTCAAATCAGACTGTCAAGTCCGCTCAGGACGCCGTTGACCTCAACAAGTATTCTCTTGATACCTATGTAAACTACAGCGACAGAGTGAGCACCAGAAGCACAATAGAAACGACATACGAGAAGTCTACAAGAACTCTTGCGGATGCCAGAACAGCCTTAAGAAACTCCATGACTACAATCTACGACCAGATAAGAGAGTCGGAGAGAACATATAAGGAAAACAAGGCACAGCTTGCTAGCCTTGAGTCGCAGCTTAGCGTAAAGGATGTACAGCTCAAGCTCGGCAAGATAACACAGCTTGAATACGACGCCTTTGTTCTTTCAATAGACAATCTCAAGAATACGATGCGTTCGGCTGCCTTTGACCACGACCTCCTCGTAAGACAGTTTGACAATTCAAATTTAATAATGTAATATTGCAAAACCTCTCTCTTTGGGTTATACTAAAGGGAGAGGTTTTTAGCCTTGATATAAGGCTTTATAAGTTGTGTTCAAAGGAGCTGATACCGTGATCAAAATGGTCATATCACCCGAATATTTCGGCAATAACGACAAGAAAAGAGATATTACCGCTCAGCTTAAACGACTGGGCGCTTACGATATAAACATAGACGATGTAACGGGCTTTGTTACTGCCGTTATGACGCTTGACAATTACGAGAGCTTTGTTGAGAACCTCAAGAAAAGAATAGCCGACAATGCCGAAAAACTCAAGGAAAAATACGGCGCCATAGACGAAATAACTTATAATCCCGATTACACCGTTTTCAGAATACAGGGCGGAGCGCTCAAAAAAGCCGAAAGAAGGTCCATAGCCTTTGACATGCTCATGACAAGCGCCACCTATCAGGTGATAAGCGGCATACCCCAGAATGAAGCCTCCGTCAGAGTTTATTTCTACGACAGAAACGGCAAGCTTACCGACTGCATAGACACCGAGGAGGGGGCTTTTGTATGAAAAACAGCAGCAGATTTTTTGAAAATAAGGACTGCGAATATTTCCCCTGCCATAAGGGCGTTGAAAGCTTCAACTGCCTTTTCTGCTACTGCCCGTTTTATACCCGTTCCGACTGCCCCGGCAGTCCGTCATTCATACAAAAAAACGGCAGAAGCATAAAGGACTGCACAAACTGCACCTTTCCGCATAAGCCCGAAAATTACGATAAAATAATGGCAGAGCTCAAAAAGCATTGACGCGGGGCGCAAAAGCGCCTCTTTTTTGCGCCGCTCGCCATAAAAATATAATTTTCTTACGAAATGATATTGACTTAATTTTATAATAGTGGCATAATATAACAATCGAAATATTATAAAACGGAGGCAATCATGAAATACAACAACCCCGTACACAGAGGCTTTTTCCCCGATCCCTCGGTCATAAGAGTAGGAGAGGATTATTATAAGGTAAATTCCAGCTTTCAGTATTTCCCTGCCATACCCATTTCACATTCAAAGGATCTGGTGCATTGGGAAATAATAGGGCATGCTATAGACAATGCCGATTGGCTTGATTTGAGCGAGACCCTCGATTCAAGAGGCATATGGGCGCCCGATATATCCTATCACGACGGCAAATTTTACATATTTGCAACTCTCAGGCACAACTCGCAGGACGCATCCGTAAGTCCCATGCGCTCACAGCTCGTTATGTTCTCGGATAAGCCCGAGGGACCCTACAGCAAGCCCGTTGTGCTGCCCGTTGACGATATAGATCCGTCGCATTTTATAGACGACGACGGCAGGCATTACATGGTAATAGCTCCCGCAGTAACCCTTGTTCCCTTGAGCGACGACTGCACCAAGATAACGGGAGAAATAAAACAGGTGTGGGCGGGAACGGGAGAAAGATGTCCCGAGGGTCCGCATATATTTAAAAAGGACGGCTATTATTACGCCGTTTTAGCCGAGGGCGGAACGGGCTACGGCCACGGAATAAATATAGCCAGAAGCCAAAATCTATACGGACCCTATGAGGAATGTCCCTACAATCCCGTTCTCCGTCAGATCGACCCCGACGCGCCCATACAGCGCAGCGGCCACGGCAAGCTTGTAAGAACGCAGAACGGCGAGTGGTGGTGCGCATATCTCTGCGGCAGACCAAACGGAGGCAAATATACCACCATAGGCAGGGAAACTGCTCTTGACCCCGTGCATTGGACGGAGGACGGCTGGTTCATAATAAACGACGGCTCCCCAAGCACCGAACAGGATATGCCGAATTTACCCGTGTGCGAATACCCCAAAAATACATATTACGATTTTTCCGAGGGCAGGCTTTCACTCGACTGGGAGTGGGTTAGAGATCCCGATATGTCCGCCGTTTCATTTGAAAACAGCTGTCTTGCCATAAGGGCGCAGAAGGGCTATATGTACGAGGTTTCAGCCAAGAACATACTTTTAAGGCGCGAGCAGGAGCTTAGCTTCACAGCAGAAACGCAGATGTTCTTCGAGCCCTCCGAGGAGGGACAGAGCGCGGGCATTGCCTGCTATTATTCCACGGTCAGCTATATACGCTTCGGCTTGTGCAGAGAGGGCCTTGAACTTGTCATAAACAGGAACAAAGGCGAGGAGAGAATAACTCTCATAAGGGATATAAACGCAAAGCGCATTGATCTTAAGGTCGTGTCAAAGGGACAGACCAGAACATTCTATTACAGCCTTGACGGCAAAAATATGCAGTGCGCCGCAAGCCTTAAAAACTGTACCTTCCTCTGCGACGAGGGCGTGCCCGAGGACAAAAAGCGCCATACGGGTACCCTTACGGGAATATACGCCCTTGGCGGAGATACCGATAAGGACGAAAAGGCGTATTTCAGATATTTCAGATATGAGG
>CANRNM010000060.1 GCA_947631975.1 uncultured Clostridia bacterium | reverse complement strand
TATATGTGTAAAGATTATATTGCATATTTAGGGTTGAGGATATCCCCCTCAGTCGCCCTACGGGCGCCAGCTCCCCCATTGCACCGCAAAGAATTATCAGTGTATTTTGTTTACAAAATACACTTAGACGCACAAAGTGCGGCTTTTGCGAAGCAAAAGTGCTGATTAGGGGGAGCCAAGAATTAGATGTTGACCGTTACCCCTCGGCGTTTATTCTTCCATTGCCACGCCCCAATATGTTACGACGCCGTTATCGGCATAGAAATAGGTGTAGCAGTTTCCGTCTGTATATTTATATGTAACGCCCTCTACCTCCGTAGGTTCGCCGTATACCGCCTTAACCTCGTCTATTGTCTTGCCTATGGGCGCAATGCCCTTGTCGGTCATTATAGCTTCGTCGTTTATTTCTATCTCGTTTATGATATCGCCGCTTGGGTGGGGATAGGTATAAATATTTACCTTATCATATGTGAACACCTTGTCAAGACCGTCATAATTACAGCTGGGAGCCTCGGAGTAATCCGTTGTGCTTCCCAATATTTTTGAAGCCTCGCTCATGGCTGTATTAAGCAGTATTTTGGCATTTTTAAGCGTAACTCCAAGAGTTCCCGCCTCGGGCGCCTTAACTTCGGGCGCAGGCTCGGGAGCGGGTGCGGGAGGCGCAGGCACGACTGCCGTTTTGACCGCAGGAGCAGTCGCAGGTTGAGCCGCCTCTGTAGCCGCCTGTGTGGTGGCTGCGCTTGTGGTGGTCTGTGTTGTTGTTACTGCCGTTGTGCTCTCCTCGCTCACGGTTTCAGTCGCGGTTTCGGTAGTTGTTTCCGTGGTATCGGCGTCGGCAGACTTCTTGCCGCAGCCGCTTACGGCAAGCACCAGTACCATAAGAGGAATTAATCTTTTGAATTTCATAGCTTTGTCTCCTTTATTTTGAAATATAAATATTTATGTTTTCAGCATTATCAGCTGTATACAACGAAAATCCATTGCCCTTGCCGTCGGGCTTTTCGTCCTCGGAAAGCTCATAGCAGAGGAAAGCCTCATACAGAGCGCCGTCTATGCATGCAAATATCCTTGTATCCTCGGAAAGCTCCGTATTTATTCTGCCGTATATGTGTCGTAATCCCTTGTCCTCGACCGTCATTTCATACAGAGTGCCGTCCAGCTTTTCAAGGGCGTCAATGCTCTCATTCGACACGGGAGCCTCCATATAGGGCGCTTTTGAAATAATGTTTTCCAGATTTCGCTCCACTATTTCAAGCACAACATAGTCATAGCTCATGTCGGTAAAATCATAGGGCACGGAACGCGAAAGCCGTGCTTTTGAAAAATTATCAGCCACAAAGGGATAAAGGCTTCTGCCGAAGGAATCCCTGAAAAGAAGTATGCTTCCGTTGGGACTGCCACTTTTTGTATTAATATCCATATCGTCAACGGACTTGAAACGGCTTGTATTTTCATAGTCAAACTCTGCCTCGCTGTAATAGAACTGACTGTCATTTTCCTCTCCCGAGGGATAGAGCATTTCATAGAGGTCTCCCTTCCAGTCCCGCCTTTCTTCGGGCTCGGAATACTCCCTGCCCTTAAGTCCAAGCCTTTCAAGCAGAGCGTTTGCAACCAGAAGCGCGCCCTTGTTGTTCCAGTGGGAATCCAGCTTATGATACAATATGCCGTCCGTATTTTCAAAAAGCGCTTTTATGTCAAAATATTCCGTGTTTTCAAGCCTTGAAACTATCTTTTCCAAATTGTTGGGGATATTGCTTTTGCTGTAAAAATAGGGTAGGAACTGCGGATATACGGAAGCCTTGTTCGGAGCGACCGTAAAAATGAACCGCCCTCCCCTGTTTTCAACATAGTCATTCATCATTTCAAGAGTTCTTGCGGCGCAGAAGGCTTCCCTGTCCGTAAGCGTATTTTTTGAAGTAATGTCGTCAAGAGTTTCGCTGAAGAAAAGCCAGTCCTTTTTGCCCACGGTAACCTTATCATTGCCCGAAAGAGAGAATATTCCCGCTTTAATGCTGTTGTTTAAATTGACAAGCTTATCTCTGAAGGCGAAATTATCCGCTATATAATTTTCAAATTCCTCGCCGAAGCTCTGATTTATGCCGTCGGAAGTGAAAAGAGACGGCATAACGGCAAGCGTTCTGTTCTCCGTGTTTTCAGCCGTGTAAAAGCGCATGAAGCCCACGGGAATACAGAGGACTGCAAATATACACACTATATAAATTATCTTAATTGTCTTTTTCATGTCCGCGCCTCCTAAAATCTGAAATAAATAAAGGGATCGTAGGCTGCCGCAGATATATTTATTATGCACAGCGCAAAAAGCGCCGCAGATAAGCAATAGCCCGCAAGAGAGGCTGTTTTTTCGCTCATATGCTCCTTAAGCTTGGTGTGAAGACCGAAGGAGAGAAAAAGAGCAACAACAAACATTGTAATGTTATAGGGATCGCAAAGCTCTATAGCCCTGCTTATATTTGCCTGCGCCGAGGGCACAAACATGGAAAGCATATATCTTATACCGTAGCTCATTGTGTCCGCTCTGAAAATAACAAAGGCAAATATGACAACGAGCATTGTATAAATATGCAGCAAAAAATCGGGTATTTTGCAGAAAGCATTTTCAAAAAGGCTTTCAATCACGAGAAAAACGCCGTGTATAAGTCCCCACACAAGGAAGGTAACATTTGCACCGTGCCAAAGACCCGTGAGAGTAAAGACGATGAGCTGATTCAGCGCCGTTCTCGCCCTTCCCCTTCTGTTGCCTCCAAGGGGTATATATACATATTCTCTGAACCACGACGAAAGAGAAATATGCCATCTTCTCCAAAATTCTTTTATGCCCTTTGATATAAAGGGCAGATCGAAGTTAGGCGCGAAGTCAAAGCCGAACATTCTGCCCAAGCCTATTGCCATGCTGCTGTAACCGCTGAAATCAAAATAAATCTGGAGCGTATAGGCTATGGCTCCTATCCAACTGAGCAGAGGGAAAAGCTCTCCGCTGCCGTATGAAAACACGGTATCGGCTATGCTTCCCATGGTGTTGGCTATGAGAAGCTTTGATGAAAGTCCGAATATAAAAAGCCTAAGACCCGACGCCGTTCTGTCGATATTTATATTTCTTTCGTCAAGCTGTTTTTCTATGTCGTGATACTTTATTATAGGTCCCGCTATGAGCTGAGGGAAGAACGAAATATAGAGCGTAAGCTTGAGTATATTTTTCTGGGGCTTCACATCGCCTCTGTACACATCTATAACATAGCTCATAGCCTGGAAGGTAAAGAATGAAATGCCTATGGGAAGATGTATACTGCCTATGTTAATAGCCGTGCCGAATATGTAGTTTACGCTGTCCGCAAAGAAATTGAGATACTTGAATACAAACAGCAAAAACACATTGAATACAACGGTTAGGGCAATATATATGCCTTTTCCGCCTTTATCTATGAGCAAAGCCAGAGCATAATTGACGGCTATAGACAAGAGCATAAGAAGCACTGCTTTAGGCTCGCCGTAGGCATAGAAAATGAGGCTCGCTATGATGAGTATCATATTTTTAAGCTTTATTGACGGCGTTATGACATAAAGAATGTAAACCGCCGGCAAGAAAAGAAAAAGAAATACAACGCTGCTGAATACCATAAGTTTATCACCCTTTAATAGTATACGGGATACTCATATTTGTTGAAAGTATAGTTTTTACTCTTTAAGTAAGCGTCCGTAGCATTGTAATACTTGTTGCAGGCGTCTATATTTGTCCATGCGCCGTTTATCTTGACTTGATTCCAGTAGTGCAGGGACGTGTAATGTCCCGTGCCCCTGACAACTCTTGTTTCATAGCCCGCTCTCTTGAGAAGTATATCCACGCAGGCGG
This sequence comes from uncultured Clostridia bacterium, assembly GCA_947631975.1. Classification (GTDB taxonomy): domain Bacteria; phylum Bacillota; class Clostridia; order Lachnospirales; family CAG-274; genus Gallispira. The sequence goes on along the minus strand of CANRNM010000060.1, from coordinate 8,376 downwards.
CATAATGATAGCATGCGCCTCTGCCCGTGTTAAACGCCGACGCAGCCATTGTTGTCCAGTCCTGCTGAGCCATATATTTATATTTTACATGGGAGGCAACATAGTTATATATTGCTTGGGGAGATTTGCCCGTCTGCGCAAGTATGCTGTCGGCTCTGTTCATGAGAGCAACATAAGCCTGCGAATATTTTACGCCCACGCCGTCTGCGCCGTAATATATGTCGCCTTCCTGCCTGTTTGTTACCATTGCTCCGTCGTCGCCGAAGAGATAGTTATTGCCGTTATATACTACGGCTCCCGTCTGCATAACGCCCTGAACAAAATAATACTTTACACCGTCTATCTCAACTATGCCCTCTACGGGATAGCCAAATTCATTGAAGTACATCCTGCTGCCGTCAGACTCGCTCCAGCCCGTAACAAGAGCGCCGTCCGCGCGGAAATTATACATTTTGCCGTCTATCACGGCAGGCGCGGTATAAGCGGAGCCGTTTACAAAATAATACTTTACGCCGTCTTTTTCCGTAAAGCCGTTGTAGGACTCGCCGTATTCGTCATAGCCCTTTACTTCAGAGCCCTCTGTGAATATGCCCGTAACAAGAGTACCGTTTCCGAAGTTGTACATTTTGCCGTCAACATAGTTCAAGCCCTTTACAGCGGAGCCGTTGTGATAATATTCATTGTGCGCGGTGTTCCAGCCCTCTTTTACAGAGCTGTCTTTTGAGGAAGTATTTTCATCTGCCGCGGGAGCATAGTCGGAGGAATACAAAAGAGGATATGCTTTTTCAAAATCCCAGTCTATAGTTATTCCCATACTCTTAAGAAGCGAAGCGGGAACATATGTAACGCCGTTTGTAACGGAGGGCTTAACGCCCAGCGAAACGGCATTGCCGTTTAACGCTGCATCTCCCGTGGCAGACAGTATATTTACGGTATTTACGCCGTTTGAAAACACGGTGGTCTTTGTGTTGGGCTCCCAGCTTACGGTGTAGCCCATAGCCTCAAACACGGTCCTTGCTTCAAGCATAAGCTCTCCGCTTTCAGCCCTTGTGCTTATGTTATAATAATTGTCGTTATATCTTGCCGCCGCAAGAGCCGAAGTCGAAAGCAATGCCGTAATTACCGCCGTCAGAAATAAAAATCTTTTCATGCTGTTTATCCTCTTTCCTATTTGTAAATTATATTTTTGATCTCGCTGAATACCCATCCGCTGTTTTTGAGCTGTTGGTCGCTTACCATATATTTATTATATCCCACATCCAGATTTGTCCAGACGCCGTTTACATATACTTGATTCCAATAGTGCTGCTGACTGCCCGTGCCCTTCCGCCATATGACTCTGGTCTTATAGCCTGCCTTTTTGAGCATGAAATCAAGAAGCGCCGCTCTGTGATAGCAAGCTCCGCGTCCTGTCTTAAGAGCTTCAAGCGCCATTTCTGTCCAGTCCTTCTCGTCTGTATATTTGTATTTGATATGCTTTACGCAGTAATCAAAAATAGGCTTTATATCCGTGCCCGTTGTCTTTAATATCTCCGCAACACGGCTGTCAAGCTCCTTATAGGCTTCGCTGACGGGCTGACCTATGCCGTTATGGTCAAACGAATAGCCTTCAACGACGGTGCCCTTGCACATGATGCCCTGTGAATTGAAATAGTAATAGTCGTTTGATATTTTCTGAAGTCCCTTAAGAGGCTCGCCGTTTACAAAGCAGTATTTTGCTCCGTTTATTTCCAGAAAGCCCTCCGCGGGAAAACCGTATTCATTATAATATTTTCCGTCCTCCCAGCCTACCCTAAGCTCTCCGTTTGCATCATAAGCATAGACCTTGCCGTTTATGACCTGAGCGCCGCTGTATTGAGGAGCGCGTATAACATCCGCATAAGCGCAGCAGTTAAAAAGGAGCACCGCGGCGGCTGCCGTAAATAAAATCCGCTTCATATTACATTCCCCGTTTGTTTTTATATTGTATATACATTTTTGTATATATTTAAACATATTCTATCATTTTAAACAGCTAAAGTCAATAATAATATTATGTTATTGATTATGCTTTTTAAAATACGGATATATACGAAACATTAATGAACGGCAAAGCAAAAAGCCACATGAGCTTTGCTCACATGGCTTTTTAGATGTTTAATATTTAATATTATTTCTGAACAAGGTGAATAGCGAAGCCGCCGAATTCTTCCTTTAAGTAGATAGCCGTGGTCTTGCCGTTCTTTACAACAGCTGTGTCATAATCGAACTCGCCGCCCATAGCCTCGATATAGTGGATAGCTCTGTCCATATAGTTGGTAGCGATCGCAATATGTCCGTTCTTGCCTAAGAACATCTGCTTTCTTACCTCGATGCCGCTTGATGCGAAAACAGCAGAGTTGCCGTTCTTGATCGGGAAGTTGAAAAGCTTGTTGAGTCTTTCTGCGATGGCAAGAGCCGCTGCCTCGTCGGGAGTGTTGATACCGACATGAACGACCTCAAGACCGAGCATTGTGGAAACAGCCTCTTTACAAAGAGCAACTATCTCGTCGAACTTGCCCTCGTCGATGAGCTTGCCGGGAACCATCCAGCTGCCGCCGCAGCATACGATCTTCTCATACTCAAGGTAGCTGTTTAAGTTAGCTGCATTGATACCGCCTGTAGGCATAAACTTAAGGCCTGTGTAAGCGGCAGCCATACTCTTTATCATCTTAAGTCCGCCTGCGGCTTCTGCCGGGAAGAACTTAACGACCTCAAGGCCGAGATTAACGGCATGGTTAAGGTCTGAAGGATTAGCTGTACCGGGAGTGATGAGATAGCCCTTCTCGTTGCAGTACTTAACGATCTCGGGATCTAAGCCGGGAGATACAAGGAACTGTGAACCTGCGGCAATAGCTCTGTCTGCCTGGTCCTTTGTAAGCACGGTGCCTGCACCCACAATAAGCTCGGGAACTTCCTTTGCCATTCTCTTGATAGCTTCTTCAGCAGCGGCAGTTCTGAAAGTAACCTCTGCGCAGGGGATACCGCCCTCAACCAGTGCCTTTGCTAAAGGTACTGCCTTTTCTGCATCATTGATAACTACAACGGGTACAATACCAATTGCGCTCAATTTTTTTAATACATCATTCATTTTAAAATACCATCCTTTCTTTTTTTCGTAGCTTATACGCCTAAAGTCATTGTAACACAGTTGTAACATAAAGTCAATAAGATAGGAAATTTTTACACATTTTTTTGGAAAATATTTTTATAATTAGCTTCAATACATATCTAAAAATGTATTGCTTCCGATATCATTATTACAATAGGCAGGCTAAGGGCTGAAAGCAAAGTGGACACCACATATATTTCAGAAGCGTAGACAGCATTTCTTTTATACCTGAGAGCAAACATTGTGCCGGATGCCGCGGAGGGACAGGCGACCTCAACAATGGATGTCATCGTGAGTATGTTGTCCGCTCTGAAAAGCTTTAAAATAACAGCCGAAATAAGGGGTATTACTATAAGCTTTAAAAGGCAGATGTAATAGAGGCGCTTATATCTTATGGCTTTGAGTATATCCGACTGCGCCATTGTAACGCCCGCAACGAGCATTGCAAGGGGTGTATTCATTGCGGAAATGTGGTTGAACGCCTCGGTCGCCTCGGCAAAGAGCCTTATTTTAAGGCTGAAGCATATGATGCCCAGAACGGCTGCTATCACGCAGGGCGACATTATGCCCTTTAATATCATTTTTTTGTCCTTCTGTCCCGTAATGAGCATATAGCCCTGCGTCCAAAGAAGTATGTTGAAAACGGCTATATATGATGCGAGATAAAAGGCACCCTCCTGCCCGAAAAGCGCTGTTATTATGGGTATGCCTATAAATCCGCAGTTGGAATAAATGGCTGCTATCCTCTCTATTTCAAAGTCCTTTATATCCTTTCCTATGGCAATGCGGGAAACTATGATACCCACCGTATGGCAGATGACGGCGAAAAGTATAGAAAGCCAGAGCCTTATAAAAAGCTCTTTTGTAAAGTCCATCTGAAAGCTCATGAATATGACAAAGGGATTGACAAGCAGTAAAAGCACATTGGAAAGGGTCGTGTTGCCCTCCTTTGTAACAAGCTTTGTCTTGTAGGCTATGACGCCCACGATGAGTATCATAAACATGACGAGCATTTTGCGAAAAGCTATTATGGCAAGCTCCATTGTCTATTCCTCCCGCTGCTTTGTAATTTCACGAAAATCCGCTTCGGCTGCCTCTGCCAGATGATACGGCGAGAGTATTATCTGCGAGCCTATGCGGCCTCCGCTTATTATTATCTTATCCCAATTTTTGGCGCTGCTGTCTATGACGGTAACATATTTTTTCTTCATGCCAAGAGGCGTGCAGCCTCCTCTTATGTAGCCCGTTATTTTGTTTATGTCCTTTACGTGTATCATTTCTACGGATTTTTCGCCCACAGCGGATGCCGCCTTTTTGAGGTCAAGCTCCTCGGCTATGGGTATCACAAAAACATAATAGTTTTTGCTTTTGCCCTCCGTAACAAGAGTTTTGTATGACATTTCGGGGTCCTGCCCGTTCTGCTCAGCAACGCTCAAGCCGTCAATAAATTCATCGCACTCGTATGTGTTTATTTCGAAGGGAATATTGTTCCTCTCGAGTATTCTCATGGCGTTTGTTTTTATATCCTTGTCCTTTGTCTTTGACATAATCCTATCTCCCCGTGTAAATATCGCTTATATTAGTATACCCCATAAAAAGCTTTAAATCAACAACGATAATTATTTTTTTATAAAAAAACTCCGCAGTGATGCGGAGGGATTGTGTGTCGATAAAGCACCTGTTTTCGCTGTTCCGCCCATATCGACAGTTATTTTATCATCGTGGGCGCTCACGGAGGGAAGCTGTGTGTAGGTGCTGTTATTGTAATAGTCCATAAATTTGTTCAAATCTATTTTATTTTTATATTTGAAATAGTCGTATATATAGCCCGAAAAATTTTCGTCATTGTTTTTGGCTCTTATTACCTCGGAGGGCTTATCCGCCATTACCATTACGGTATCTCTGCTTATGTCTATATTGCTTCGGAAATAGTCTATAATTCCGCTGTAGTTTTTTATATCGTCGGAGAGCACTATAACCCTGTTGTGCCCCATATATATATTGCCCTTTGTCTTGTTGTTTATATTTTCTAAAGCCTCGGCAACGGTCTTTCCCCTGCCCTCAAATATATTTTCCTTCTCTCCCGAGCTGTCCTCTCCCGCGGAAGGCACTGCGACGGCAAGAGTGAGCTTATAGCCGTTGTCCTCCTCTATTCCCGCAGCCATCACAAAGTCCCTGTTTTCAAGCTCTCTTGAGCCGGAGCACCCTGTCAGAAGCAATAAAACAAAAACAGTATAAATTATTTTTTTCACCGTTTCTTCCTCCCGAAAATATATATTAAAGGTATTATGAACACCGTGAATATACCGCCTGCGACCTGAAGCATACAATATGTCGTAACGGGTGTTGTTCTGCTTTTGTAAAAGTACGAAAGCAGGAACACAAAGACGATGAGCCAGAGCGCAGCCGTGTTTCTTTTTATATTGAGCACCGACATATAATCGGCAGCCGTGGTAACATATACAAAAAGCGACAAAAGAGAGCTCACAAGCCAGAGCGATATGAATATAGCCTCCTGACGTTTTATGAACATGCCCGGAAGATCGGCAGCGTACATTATCTCAAAAAGCGGATATTTTGCGCTTTCCATACCTCTTGCGCCAAGCCTTCCCATGACCGTGAAGCATATGAATAGCGAAAGAATAAGGCTCAATATAACGCTTACAAGCGTTGTCCTTCGGCTTCCCTCGGTGTAGTATTTTGTGAGAACTATAATTTCACCCGTGTTTATAACAAGTCCCATAAGAAGGCTTGAAGCAACGGTCCTTAAATCATAGGAGAGCGATATGTTGCCAAGGCGTATATCGGGAATGGACATAAGATAGACATACAAAGTGCCTACGACTATGAACCAAAAAAACATCTGCGCCGTCCTTGCCATGGGTTCAAAGCCCTTATAGGCGCAGTAACCCGCCGTGAGCGCTATAAACATAAGCGTTCTTATCTCGCCTATATTGTTGTGAAGCACATTCCCCGTTACATCGGATATTATTTTCGCTATGAGGGCGGAAACAAGTATATTTTTGACCGAATATATTATGCAAAGTATACGGCTGTTATTTATTTTTATATCGGAAAACAAAGGCACTATACAGAAGATAAGACCCGAAGCGAGAATTATGACAAGCTCCTGAAGGCTTTTTACAACAATGGGAAGTATAAGTATTTCCATGCTCAGAGCCGAGGTTATTATAATCGCTCTGAGCTGGGACGCTGAAATTTTGTTATTCATCGGTATCCTCCTCCAGCTTTTTGTAGAAACGCTCCTTCATATTGCCGTTATAGGGAAATCTGAACACGGTATCTCTCGCCTTTTTGTATCTGCTTTCCTTAACGCCGCTGAATGGCGCAACATAGTTCACGCCGAAGCTCTTTAAGCCCGCAAGGTGCAAAACGACTATCATAACGCCCGCAATAAAGCCGAATATGCCCGCAAGCGCAGAAGTCAGTATTATGAAATACTTTGTGAGCCTATAAGCCGATACAAGCGCCAGGTTGGGTATTGCGAAGCTGCATATAGCCGTTATGGATATTATTATAACTGCCATGGGACTTACGAGATTTGCATCCACTGCCGCCTGACCTATAATTATACCGCCTACAATGCCAAGCGTGCTGCCTATGGACGCGGGTATTCTGGTGCCCGCTTCTCTCAAGGCCTCAAATATGAGCTCCAGTATGACTATTTCCACTACCGTGGGCAGAGGCACTTTCTGTCTTGCGCCTGCCATGGCAAGCACAAGCTCCGTGGGCAGCATGGAAGGATTATAGAGCGTTGCCGCAATGTACAGACCCGGCAGAGTGAAGGCAATAAAGCCCGCAATATAGCGGATTATCCTTATAAACGACATTATCTCCCAGCGCTGATAGTAATCCTCGGACGCCTGATAGAAGCTTGAAAGCACTGCGGGAAGGAGTATTACAAAGGGGCTTGTGTCCACAACTATGGCTATTCTGCCCTCTATAAGTCCCGAGGCTGTCTTGTCGGGTCTTTCGGTGAGCTGTATCTGCGGAAAAGGCGAAAGAGAGCTTTCCTCCAAAAGCTGTTCCAGATATCCGCTGTCATATACCATGTCTGCATTGATATTGCCTAGCATATCCTTTATTTTATCCACAAGCTTATTGTCGGCTATGCCCTCCATATACATAAGGGCAATATCGGTTTGGCTTATTTTGCCCGCCTTTTTCTGTATGCACTTCAAATCAGTGCTCCTTATTCTTCGCCTTATAAGCGCGGTATTTGTTCTTATGGACTCCGAAAAAGCCTCCTGCGGTCCCTGAACGGCTATCTCCGTTTCGGGCTTGTCCACTCCCCTTTTGGGAAATCCCTTTGAGGATATGACAAGTATGTCCTCGCTGTTTTCTATGAGCAGGAGAGTGTTTCCGCTCATCACCTCAAGTATGGCCTCGTCGATGTTTTTGGCTGTCTTAATATCGGCTGTGGTAACTCCGCCGTTCACAAGCAGGTCGTATGGGTTTGAATAGTCCACATCCCTGTTGGGCGGAGCTATGCGGACATTTACCATAAGATTTTTTATGACCTGCTCCTCCAGCATATTCCTGTTTACCATATCGTCGATATAGGCTATAAACACCTTTATGTTTCTTTTTGCACCCACGGGAAATTCGCGCTTTACGATATCTCCCCAGTTATTGAATTTATCTTCTACATATTTTTTGTATTCATCATAGGACATAAAAATCACCTCTATATATTTTTAGTACAAGGTGAAATTTTATACGGCGGAGAGAAAAATTTTGAGCAAAGGAAATAAAAGGAAATTTACAATACGGATATTGACCGCAAAGCACAACAAAAACACAAAAGCGCAATATCATATTTACGGATATACAACATAAATTTATAAAGACGGAGGTGCGCCTATGAACAAGACCGCAAGCAAAATAGCCGAAAAAACAGGAATACCCTCCGAGGTGATCTCATCGCAGCCCAAGATAGAAATAACCGGCACAAAAAGCCTATATATAGAAAACCACAGGGGCATAAAGCTCATCACGCCCGAAAGCATAATAATAAAGTTCAGCTCGGGCACAATGACAGCCGAAGGCAGTGAAATAGCAATAGCAGAGATGACCCGCGAGTATATGCTTGTGAAAGGAAATTTCCGTTCTTTTAAATTCGACAAAATTTTGGAGTGATTTATATAAGTAAACTATGGAAATTTTTTAACGGATATGTTATAATCTCTATAAAGGGGTACAATATAGAAAAGCTCATAAACAAA
>CANRNM010000059.1 GCA_947631975.1 uncultured Clostridia bacterium | reverse complement strand
GACTTCAAATATGACTTATACAAAAAGGCTTTTGCCAATTTTGACTTAAACGACAAGGCTTTCAAGGCGTATTGCCGCAAAAATGCCTTCTGGCTGGAGGACTACGCCCTTTTTATGGCCTGCAAAAATCACTTCATTGCGGAGAGAAGGAACACATACGAAAGCAAGGAATACAAGGCGTACTACAAGAGCGCGCAGAAAATAATGACGACGGACGCCATAAAGGACTGCTTCTACGGCGGAGCATGGAACAGCTTCCCGAAGGCGCTCAAGGACAGGGAGCCGTCGGCGCTTGAAAAATACGGCAAGATGCTCAAAAAGGATGTGGATTTTTATAAATTCCTGCAGTTTGAATTCAGCAGGCAATGGCTGGAGCTCAAGGCATATGCCAACAAAAAGGGGATAGAGATAATAGGCGACATTCCCATATTTGTGGCAAGCGACAGCTCCGACACATGGAGCAAAAGAGAGCTTTTCCATATAAACACAAAGGGCTTCGCAACGAAGGTGGCAGGCGTTCCGCCCGATTATTTCAGCAAGACGGGTCAGCTCTGGGGTAATCCGCTCTACAACTGGAAAAATCACAAGGCGGAGGGCTACGACTGGTGGATAAAGAGGACGGAAAGCATACTGGAATATGTGGATATAGTGCGTATAGACCATTTCAGGGGCTTTGAAAGCTATTGGTCGGTGCCTATGGGCGAGGAAACCGCCGTGAACGGCAAATGGAACAAGGGTCCCGCAAGAGAGCTTTTTGACGCAATAGAGGACGCTCTGGGCTCGCTGCACATCATTGCCGAGGACTTGGGCGACCTCAACGAGGAGGTAATAAAGCTCAGAGACGAGCTGGGACTTCCCGGCATGAAGATATTGCAGTTTGCCTTCAACGACAGCTCAAACGCATACCTTCCGCATAACTACGAGAAGGACAACTATGTGGTGTACACGGGCACTCATGACAACGACACCACCATAGGCTGGTACAGCGAGCAGAGCGACAAGGACAAGGACTATATAAGGCGATATATGAATGTGAGCGGGGAGAATATAAACTGGGATCTCATAAGGCTTGCGATAGCCTCGAGCGCAAAATATGCCGTTATACCCGTGCAGGATGTGATAGGACTTGACGCGGGCGCAAGAATGAATACGCCCGGAGTCGGCGGGGGAAATTGGCAGTTCCGCTTCGAGGAGGGAAGCCTCACGGAGGAGATGGCGGAGAAGCTTAAATATATGTGCGAAATATTTAATAGATGATGTTTTTGAAAAAAGGCGTATTTTTACGCCTTTTTAATTTTTAAGGTTGGGGACACGGAAAGCCTCCCTCTTTGAGGGAGGGGGACCGCCGAAGACGGTGGAAGGAGTAAAAATGTGTATAACGCATTCTCCCTCAGTCGCCCTTCGGGCGCCAGCTCCCTCCCGGAGGGAGCCTTTTTTACGGGCAGACAATAACACACCCCTACACAAAAATTGAATACCGCCCTGCAAGCGCATTAAAAAACCGCCCGATCGGGCGGTTTTTTGACAAATTTAATTATTCAGTTTTTTATTCTGCAATTCTGGCAGCGTTTACCTTAACGCTGGGGCCCATAGTAGTCGTGAGAACGACCGACTTAAGGTAAGTACCCTTTGCAGCGGCGGGCTTAGCCTTGATGATTGCGCTCATAAGAGTCTGGAAGTTATCCTTGAGCTTATCTGCGCCGAAGGAAACCTTGCCTACGGGTACATGGATAATATTGGTCTTATCAAGTCTGTACTCGATCTTACCTGCTTTAATTTCCTCGATAGCCTTTGCTACATCCATAGTTACAGTGCCTGCCTTGGGGTTGGGCATAAGTCCCTTGGGACCTAAAACTCTACCTATTCTTCCGACAACGCCCATCATATCGGGAGTGGCAACTACAACATCAAACTCGAACCAGTTTTCCTGCTGTATCTTTGCAACGAGATCCTCGGCGCCAACATAGTCTGCGCCTGCGGCTGTTGCTTCATCAGCCTTTGCATTCTTTGCAAAAACAAGAACTCTGACAGTTTTGCCTGTGCCGTGAGGCAGAACAACTGCGCCTCTAACCTGCTGATCGGCATGACGGCTGTCAACGCCGAGACGGATATGCGCTTCAACTGTCTCATCAAACTTAGCTGTGCTCAGCTGAGGTATCAGCGCACAAGCTTCGCTTACATCATATAAATTTGCTCTGTTAACGAGCTTACTTTTTTCGAGATATTTCTTTCCTCTTTTCACGATAGTTCCTCCTTAAGTGGTAATATCGGGAGCATTCCCTCCCACACAATAAACAAAATTAGTCTTCTACAACAATACCCATACTTCTGGCTGTACCTGCGATCATGCTTATGGCAGCATCCATGGTGGCTGCTGTGAGATCGGGCATCTTCATTTCAGCTATCTTCTGAACCTCAGCCCTTGAAATAGTGGCAACCTTAGTCTTGTTGGGAACACCTGAACCCGACTCGATCTTGCAAGCCTTCTTGAGAAGAACGGCAGCAGGAGGAGTCTTTGTAATAAATGTAAAGCTCTTGTCCTGATAAACTGTGATGACTACGGGAATTATGAGTCCTGCGTCCTTTGAAGTTCTCTCGTTGAACTCCTTGCAGAAGCCCATAATGTTTACGCCGTGCTGACCTAAAGCAGGGCCAACGGGCGGAGCCGGTGTAGCCTTGCCGGCAGCGATCTGTAACTTAATAAAACCTTCAACCTTTTTTGCCATTTTTAAGGCACCTCCTAATAAATGTGGTAATTAGCGGGATAATGGGGTCTTCCCTCCCACTGAACGCCGTAAGGACGCTCAAATACAATTAGTTCACCAAGGGCTGGACCTGTGTGAAATCCAGCTCCATGGGGGTCTCGCGACCAAACAGGGAAATAGCAACCGTAACTGTTTTCTTTGCGATATTTATTTCCTTGATAACACCAACATTGTCCGCAAATGCGCCCGATGTTACCGTTACACTGTCGCCGACCGCGTAGTCGACTTCCGTGATGTCCATGCTTTCAAGTCCCATTGAATAGACCTCTGCCTCCGTGAGGGGCACGGGCTTGCTTCCGGGGCCCACAAAGCTGGTAACGCCTCTGGTGTTTCTGACAACGTACCATGTCTCGTCATTCATTATCATTTTAAGAAGAACATAGCCGGGAAATTTCTTCCTGAGCACTGTTTTCTTAACACCGTTTTTGACCTCAACCGCTTCCTCCATCGGGACCGAGACCTCCTGAATGTAGTCCTCGAGCCCGCTGTTCTCCACGAGTTTTTCTATATTGGTCTTGACCTTGTTTTCATAGCCGGAATAGGTATGGATCACATACCATCTTAGCTGATTTTTAAGCTCTTCTGACATTTACATAAACCTCACTTAAACTTAACCTACCAATGTCATAAGCGCATTGTAGGCAGTGCTTACTATAAAGTCAAAGCCGATAATTATTACGCCGAACAAAAGCGAAACAACTATAACGGAAACGGTCTCCCTTGCTATTTCAGCCTTGCTGGGCCATATAATACGCTTGAATTCTGCAACATGTACCTTTAACCAGCTTGAAAAAGTAACCTTATTATCTGCCATTCTGACTTTCCCCTTTCATAAAAGACAAATTACTTTGTCTCTCTGTGCAAAGTATGAGTCTTGCAAAATCTGCAATACTTCTTAGTTTCCATTCTGTCAGGATGTACTTTCTTGTCCTTCATAGTGTCGTAATTTCTCTGCTTACACTCTGTACAAGCTAAAGTAATTCTTGTTCTCAAGACTTCCACCTCTTTCTGAATAATTAAATTTTGTTTTTTAAATTTGTCGCCGTGTGTTTTTCCCACACAAAAAAAAGACGATACGCGTCTTTATTATAGTAACATAAAGGGGAAGGGTTGTCAAGAGGTTTTTGAAGAAAGTTGAAATTTTTGTATGTATAAGCTATGGGCGCCTTTTTTCGGCGCCCGAAGCTTATTGTTGTTTTTTGAATTTGTACTTGCCCTTGCCTCTGCCGGATACGGCTTCAATGATATCGGCATGCAGAAGATTTGATATAAGCTTTGAAGCGCCCGAGCTTTTAAGCCCGAGGCATGCCATAACGGCACTTCTGCCAAACATTTCGTCAAAGCCAAATTCATAAAATAGCTTAAGTATATGGTTCTTCGTTTTTGAAGAAAAATTATCTCCTTTTTCGGAAAGTATATTTTCAATGTCCACTTTTTGAGGCTCAATATCCGCTTTTTCTTCTTCAATGTCCACTTTTTGAGGTCCAATGTTCACTTTTTTGTCATTCAAAAGTCCGCTTATATGCAAAGCGCGATTATGAAGTTCGTTTTTTTCGTCTAAAAGCAAATTTCTTAGGAACAGTTCAAGATATTCGGTAGTTTCGTGAATATTATTTTTCAAATCGTTATAGTTGGCGCGAACGAGCGCATTTCTAAAATACCATGCATTTGCCGAAAAAATATCATTCGTAACCGAAAAACCGAGCGTTTTGAGATATTTTATAAAAAATACCGCCGTTGTCCTCGTGTTGCCTTCTCCAAAAATGTGTATCTGCCAAAGTCTTGAAATAAAGACCGCAAGATGATGTATGACCTCATCAACGGAAAGACCTTTATAGCTGAACTCCTTTTCACGGGAAAAGTCATATTCAAGCGTTGCCCACAGCTCCGGGGCGCTGCCGTAAATAACGGTAGCCCCGTCAAGCACCCATTCTTTTTTGGTGATATTATAATCCCTTATTCTGCCGGCATGCCCATAAATACCCGAAAAAAGTCTTTTATGAATAGATATATATTCATTGGGCGAAAACGAAAAGGCTGTTTCGGAAAGTATTTCGGCAATACGCGAGGATACTTTGTCCGCTTCCTCGGTACGCTCTGCGCCATCCGAATGTACTTGTCTTTCTTCATAATAAGCGTTTATTATGTCCTGAGCTTCTTTTATGGTAATCTCGCCTTCGATATTACGAATGGCAGTGTCTATCAGATATTCGGATGGTTTGAGTCCGTCCACCGCCTGAAGTCCTATAGCCGTGCTCCACGCGTAACTCCTGCCGGCTTTATTGGGTTCAGACTCCTTCAAATATTCCTTAAACGGGTCTTTTTCCATATATGTTACCTCGCCTCATAGTTTTATGATACGCCTAAAATATATCTGCCTCAAAAAACCGTCATTTAATTGAAAACTGCCGTCTTGGTCTCGGCTATCCAGCTGACTTCTGCGCCGAGAGCCTCGCCGAGCGCTCTGAAGGGCACGAACATTCTGCTGTTTACTATCTCTGCTTTTACGCCGTTTGCCATTGTAACGGATCTGCCGTTTATCAAAGCCTTATCCGAGCCTGCCGTGAAGCTGACGGTGTTTACGCCGTAGGATATGACTGCCGTCTTTGTGGCGGCATCCCAGCTCACGCAGTCCTCACTGCCCACTACGCCCTGGCTTACCGCTCTCAAAGGAAGCATTGTGGAGCCCGCGCCCTGTATATAAGCGGGAGCGTCCAAAGCAACGCTTTTGCCGTTAACGCTTATGGTGTAAGCGCCTATCATGACCTCGACCTTATTGTCAAGCTTATTTCCCGTATTGCTCTGTGTGTCGGACTTTGTTTCGGTATGTCGGGTCGTGGTCTCGGTGGTGTTTTCCTTTACGGTAGTGGTCTGCGAAGCGCTGTCGTTCACCTTGGCATAGCCCATATCGCTTATGGATGTGCCGTTGCCGTCAACGCGCATGCCCACCTCGCCGTCGCCTCTTTCTATATCGGCATAGACTACAAGCGGGATACTGTAATACGGCGCCTTCTTTGAGCCGTTTATGTCCTCAAGAGTGCCGTTTGCATAGTTATCGGGAAGGTTTATAAGTCTTACCTCTATCTGCTCGTCATTTATTCTCCTTATATAATAAGGAAGCTCGGAGGAGCCTACATTGGGCATAAATTCGAAAAAACCGTCCGACCTGTCCCACTGCACTCCGTCATTGGAATACTGATAACCGCCGATTCTGTAGCCCTTTACTCTGGAGTCCATACAGCTGCCGTCTATTATATCCTGCGAAAAAACGGTCGCATTTGAAAATGTGATTATTATAGACGAGCCCGTTTCTACCTCGTTATAGGGCGTTATTTCAAGCGACGCATCCGAGAGGGGAGCGCCGTTTCTGAGGTGCTGATATTTTGTGATGCTGTTGCGTGATGCGCCGAAGGCGGTCGTGTTGGCACAGAGTACAAGCGCCAGTATCAATAACAATTTTTTCATGGTGATCTCTCCTTTTTTATTATATATCCTTATCGGTGTAGACTATATCTTCATCCGCCGTTATGACGGCAGTATTGCTTGTTATGTTCACGATGCTCTTTGCAAGGCTTTGCGCCTTGTCAAGCTCACTCAATACCACAAACTCCACATTGTCGGTATAGAGGGTGTTTTCGAGAATATGGCCTCCGTTCATTATTTCATACTGTACCTTGCCCGAAAGAGTGTAGTCCACAGTTATATGCTGTCTTATATTGGGTATCTTGCGCACGAGCCCCGCAGCCTCAAGCCCCGCGCGGGCAGACGAGCTGTATGCGCGCACAAGTCCGCCCGTGCCCAGGAGGGTCCCGCCGAAATATCTTGTAACTACAACAAGCGTATTTCTTATATCCCTGCCCCTAAGCACATCCAGCATTGGCATACCTGCCGTTCCTCCCGGCTCTCCGTCGTCCGAGTAACGGCAGAGGGGATTTGCTCCCGTGCCTATGACAAAGGCGTAGCAGTTGTGCCTTGCGTCCCAATACTGTTTTTTTGTTTCTTCTATTATCCCGAGGGCGTCGGATTCGGACAAAACGGGGTGTATATGCGCTATAAAACGCGATTTCTTCTCCGTTATTTCCGCCTCGCCCCTTCCGCGCACCGTAATATATGCTTCCATGGTTCAGCCTCAGCCCCAGCCAAAGAGCTTGGCAAGGAGCACATTCATTATAATATTGTTGTCGTAGAGTATTCTGCCTATTATGGAGCGCTCTATTATGTCCACCATATTGCCGAAGGCGGGCGTAGCAACAAAGAGAGTGAGTACGGACATTATTGCCCATATGAATATTATGCCCCACGCAAAGCCCAGCACTCCGCCTCCTAAGCTGTTGAGATTTTTGACAACTGGCATTTTCTTAGACGCTATATCGAGAGCGCCCGCTGCGACCTTTATAATGATGAGTATTATTATGAACACAAGCACGCTCACAATGATATTGAGCATGATATTGGCTATAAAGCCCGCAATGTAGTCCTTGAAATCATGTACGCCCAGAAGCTCGTATATGACGGAATTGTTGTTGTCCACAAGCATATTTTTAAGACCCTTGGGTATGGCGAGCAAATTTATAGCCTTTATCTGTCCCGTTCCGCCCTGAGCGCTCACATTTTCGAGCTTCATGGCAGAGTATATGCCCTTCCTCATGCTTTCAAAAATGAAAGTGGAGCGCAAAAGACCGCTTATTATGGGATAGAGCATATATGTCGCAACTATGGAGATCAGCCATGAAAATGACCGAAGAAGGCTCTGCACAAGACCCTTTGCCGCAAATATGAATGTGAAAAGAAGTACGGTAACTATTATAACTATGTCTACAATATAGTTTGAAAAATCCATTATATCCATAATTGCCCTCCTTTTGTGGGTTTAAATATTATTCTCGGGCGTCCGCCTGTGTTTCCTGAGTTTCTTCCTCGGCGGCGGTTTCTTCTTCGGGCTCGTCGTCTGCCTTGTCCTCCGCCTCGTCCGCCGTGGCTTCGGTTTGCTCCTCCTGCATCTTTGCGCCCTTTCTCACATCCAGTATACGCATACTTGTGGGAGTGATGAGCACTGCCCTGTCTTCCGAATTGTAGAACTTCATTCCGCTCACATTCTGTATGGCTGTATAGCTCCAGAGCTCTCTGCCGCGCGAATTATAGGCGGTGAAGTCCTTGCCCGAGGTTATTATTGTGCCCTTATCGGAGGATGAAATATCCGTTATCCTCTCCTCCGACTTTGCCGAGCCTATTTCCCTGCCTCTGAGATTATACCAGTGCACGGTGTTTTCATCGGCAGCCGCCTGCTCGTCCACAACGGAAACGGCGTCCCCGAAGGCTATGGCTATTTCCTTATTGTTGACTATATCAAAGGCGGTTATGTAGTTTTTGAATACCTTTTCCCATTCCTTATCGAACCTGGGCTGTTCCTCGTCCTTTTTGGCGCTTCCGGAGCAGTCTATGTACATAAGGGATTTATCGCTTGCCACTATGCAGTAATTGTCGGGCATGAATTTTACTATACCCGCAAGAGCGTCGGGCACCTCCACCGCGCTTATAAGTCCGTCGCTGGACTCGGTTGTCTGAGCCTCCGACTTGACGGTGTAATAGAAAAGCACGCTGGAATTGATATTTATATTATTGTAATAGTTCACAAGAGCTATTGCGACAACGCTGCCGTCGTTTGAAATATCTATGCCGAGCGGTATGCCGTCCTTTGAAGCCCTAGCACACTCGAACATGGTCTCTCCCGTGTTGGAATAGACATCTACCCTGTAGTCCTCATTGACCTTGCAGACTACCGCGCAGCAGCCCAGAGGATTGACCGCAAAGGTAGTTATGGGACCTGCCGCGGATATCTGATAGAGCTTGCCCGACTTGTCGTATACATTCACCGTCTTGCTGCCCGAATCCGCAACTGCGGCATAGTCTCCGTCGCAGAGCATATAGGGCGAGGACATGGTGAAGGTATCCGTCCAGAGCGTATTGCCGTCCTTATCGAGGAATATCATTCCGTCCTTTGAGACATAGAATATATTGTCGCCAAGAACGCTGAAATCAGCCTTTGAGCTCATGCTGTATTCCTTTGAGAACATGGTCTGCTTTTCGCCTATCTCCAAAACGATATGCGAATTTAACAATATGGCGAGAGCAAGAAGGAATATTATCGCCAGGATTGCCGTTATGGATATCTTATTTACCCTTAAAAAGCTGAAAATGCCCTTCCTTCCGCGGACTGCCGCCTTAAGCTTTTTAATGCCGGGCGCCTTCTTGGGCGGTCTCGGTTTTCCGCTCGGTCTTGGCTTTGAGCCCGCGCCCTTTTCGTCGGCTTTCTTTGCCGCAGTTTTTTCGGGAGCTTTTTGGGACTCGGGCGTTTTTTCGGGAGCTTTCTTTGCTGCCGTTTTTTTTGGCTTCTTTGCCCTTGCGGCGTCCGATTTTTCAGCCTCGTTCACTGCGGGCTTGGGCTTTCCGCCCGTGCCCTCCACAACTCTTAAAACGGGCTTTTTATGCTTGCTGCCCATAAGGGGCTTTTTGCCGGGCTTCTTTTTGGGGTTCTTTTTGACCCCTCCGGCATTTCTCGTTTTTGAGGGAGCGGGCTTTTTATTCTTTTTGGGCGGAGAATTTTTATTATCCGCTCCGCCCGAGGGCTTATTGCTTTCACCGTTGTTATTTATATTTACATTTTCATTGTTTTCATTGCCGTTGTTTTTTATTTCGTCCATATCGACCTCCGCAAATAAAAGACAAATTTACATATTAATTATACAGTTTTTTGGCGAATATGTAAACCTTTTTATTATTAATAATTTATTTAAAACGCAAAAAACAACACTATACGGTTTTTGATAAGGGGCGGTGTAACAAAATGGTATAATTTGCTATATATTAAAGTATCGGAGGAAAACTCCGATATATACGCAGCAAGAAAGAAGGGATTTTTATGGCTTATTACCGCGGCGGCTGCGCCGACAATTACAATAGGTGCTGCTGTATGAGAGGTTCTTCGGGACCAACGGGTCCCACGGGTGAGAGAGGAGCGCAGGGCGTACCCGGTCCAACGGGTCCAACGGGTCCTATGGGTCCTGCGGGTCCTGCCTCGGGACCTACGGGTCCTACGGGTCCCGCGGGCGCGACAGGTCCCGCCGGTGCGACGGGTCCACAAGGTGAAACGGGTGCTACGGGTCCCACGGGTGCGACGGGTTCACAAGGTGCGACGGGTCCTGCAGGTGCTACGGGTCCACAAGGCGTGACGGGTCCGCAAGGCGCTACGGGTCCGCAAGGTGCAACAGGTCCGGTGGGTGCAACAGGTCCCCAAGGCGAAGCGGGGCCTACGGGTCCCGCCGGTGCGACGGGTCCGCAGGGTGCAACGGGTCCTGCAGGTGCGACAGGTCCCCAAGGCGCGACGGGTCCTACAGGTCCGCAGGGCGAAGCAGGTCCCGCAGGCGCAACAGGTCCGCAAGGTGCGACGGGTCCCGCCGGTACGACAGGTCCCCAAGGCGCAACAGGTCCCGCAGGCGCAACAGGTCCCCAAGGTGCGACGGGTCCGCAGGGTGCAACGGGTCCTGCAGGTGCGACAGGTCCAACGGGTCCCCAAGGTGCTGCGGGTCTCCAAGGTGAAACGGGTCCCGCGGGCGCGACAGGTCCCCAAGGCGAAGCGGGTCCTACGGGTCCCGCGGGAGTTACGGCAGCGGCTAATTACTACGACCTTGTAAATTCTACCGCTCCGCAGACCGTTCAAACGGGCAGCAGCGTGTCGTTCCCCGACACGGGCTCGGAGGTAGGCACGGCTATAACCAAGACCGACGACTCCACATTCACGCTGAATGAGGCGGGCTATTACCTCGTTAACTTCCGCGTAAGCCCCACGGACGAGGCGGAGGTGAGCCTGACGCTCGACGGAACGCCCATTGACTACACCACGGTGAGCACGGCAGACGGCGGAGAGCTTACCGGCACGGCAGTCATAAACGCAGCGGACGGTCAGACGCTCTCGCTCCAAAACACGGGCGACGGCGAAATAACGCTTTCCGCAGGCACGGCGGACGAACAGGCAAGCGCCGCAAGCATAGTGATAACAAAGATAGCATAAATCAAAAAACATTTGAAAACGGCTCCTCGTCCGACGGACGGGGAGTTTGAGCAAAAAAATATTTCATAAAAGAAATAGGGTGAAATGGATGGGAAAATATAAGGTTGCTGTATATGCTATATGCAAAAACGAGGCAAAATTTGTAAACAGGTGGGTTAATTCAATGTCGGAGGCAGATGAAATATATGTTACGGACACGGGCTCGACTGACGACACCGTGGAGATGCTTGAACAAAGGGGAGTTCATGTTCAGAGCATAAAGCTTAAGCAATGGCGCTTTGATACCGCAAGGAACATATCCCTTGACTTCGTGCCCGAGGATGTGGATATATGCGTATGCACCGACCTTGACGAAATTCTGGAAAAAGGTTGGAGAAGTCTGCTTGAGCGCGCGTGGACGGACGACTGCACAAGGCTGAAATATATGTACACATGGAATTTCGACCAAAACGGAAAGCCCGGCACTACATTCTGGTATGAGAAAATACATCGGCGCATAGGCTTCAGGTGGATATATCCCGTGCATGAAATACTGGAATACAACGGCGATATGCCCGACAAATACGCCGTTGAGGGCAGAATACACTTAAATCACTACCCCGACCCCAAGAAATCAAGGGCGCAATATCTGGAGCTTCTGGAGCTTTCCGTTCTGGAGGACCCTTCAAACGACAGAAATGTACACTATCTTGGCAGGGAATATATGTTTTACGGTCAGTGGGAAAAGGCTGCCGCAGTGCTTAAAATGCACCTTAATATGCCCTCCGCCGTATGGCGCGACGAAAGAGCCGCCTCCATGCGATATATTGCGCGCTGCAAAAAGGCGGAGGGCAACATGAAGGAAGCGGGAGAATGGCTCTACAAAGCCATAGGCGAAGCGCCGTATCTTAGGGAAGGATATATAGAAATGGCGCAGCTTGCCTATGAGCAGAACCGCTGGCACATAGTATACGCCATGATAAACGAGGCGCTTGAAATAAAGGAAAAGCCCTCGACATATATAAACGAGGGCTTCTGCTGGGATCATACGCCGTATGACCTGGGCGCGCTCGCGGCGTATAATATGGGGATATACGATAAGGCTCTGGAGCTGGCGCAGAAGGCATATAACGCCTCGCCCACGGACGAGAGACTGAGAAAGAATGTGGAGATAATAGGGAGTAAGGTGAAGGAGAGGTAAAGAATTTTTTTGCAGGGGCAAAAATAACATTTGGGGACAGTCCCTGTGCTTATATACCTTCTTGTTATATAAGCTTAAACATCACCGTTCAAACCTGCTTTTTGTCTGTTTTAGGGACAGTCCCCGCCCCGCCTATATGGATAACCTTCTATAAGCAGGGGAGGCAAGAGAGTGCCATGCGAGCTGCCTGTCTGAACGAAGTTCAGGAGGCAAGAGGCTCGCACAGTAACAATTCTTTTGTGCGGTATTAATTCCACTAACCTATGGAGCACAAAAGCCGTTAGGGGTGTGGGGCGACTCGGAACGCCCCACGCTTTTTGCTTCTTTTTGTGCGCAAAAAGAAG
>CANRNM010000058.1 GCA_947631975.1 uncultured Clostridia bacterium | reverse complement strand
AACGGCGCTATAATATATGATTATTCAAATGATTATGTATCAATAAAGAACTATGATAAAAAAATGTACAATGAAGCGGATTTGCTCGATTTATTCGGTTCAACTATTCGCAAAACTGTGCTTTTGCGAATAGTTGAAGGGATAGATATTTCCCCTATTTTTTTGACATAATGCACAAAATATGCTAGAATATGACTATGATTGAAACCTGCTTTACCCTGCTAATATTTTTACTGAGGATATGTTTTTATGAAGCGACCCGCATTATATATTTTACTGTATGCAATAATCGGCGTTCTTTTCGGTGTCAATGTTACATCGGGAATTACTGTGCTTGTTTTTATATTTGCTCTGCTTATACTCACCGCTTTTGTTATTTATGTGTATAAAAACTTTGCCTGCTGTTTTCTCATTGCGCCCGCCGTTGTTTTGTTCTGCATATCGCTTTCGGCTTCCATTGTGCCGAATAACGACCTTGACAGTGTTGCAGACACCGACTACCCTATCGCCTTTAACGCTGTTGTAAATTCAAAATATAGACAATATGATGATGTTTCCGTGTATAATGTTAAAACAACGGATTTCAGCTATGCGAACAAAAGTTTTGATGATAGCGTTAACATATATGTATATACGGATAAAACACTTGTGCCCGGAGATATTGTCAATGTTGTAACAAGGCTTTCACTGCCGGATATAAGGCGCAACAGCTCCGATTATAATAAAGCCCTGAATTTTAAGATAAAGAAGGTTGACTATTACGCTTATCCCTACTCCATAAATGTTACGGGACATAAAAATACCATAAGAAGCATTTGTGCCGTTATTGCCGAAAAGGTAAAGGACACCGTTAAAGCAATATATCCGCAAAAGGAAGCGGGACTTCTCATAGCTATGCTTACGGGCGACAGGCTGGATATTGATGACGATATTTACGACTTGTACAGACTTGCGGGCATAGTTCATATTATAGCAATATCGGGTCTGCACATATCCATTCTTGCGGGAGCGCTTCTTTTTGTCGTTTCAAAGCTCGGGAAAAACCTTTCCACCGGTATAGTGATGGTTTTTCTGCTGTTTTATTATATTTTTACGGGCGGAAGCATATCCGTTACAAGAGCTTTTATAATGATGTATATATATCTTATAGGATATATCATATGCAGGCATTACGATATGCTGTCGTCTGCCGCAACGGCTTGCACTCTCATGCTTTGCATTAATCCTTACTATCTTTTTGATATTGGCTTTCAGTATTCCTTTACCGCCGTGTTTGCCGTAGCTCTGGGCGTGGAACTGCTGACGCATTTCAAAAAGAAATACAAGAAAAAGCTCAAGCCCTTTTACAGCGGAAAGCACAAAATATTGATGAAACTTTCGGAGCTTATTTTTATATCGTTTATTGTTGGTATTGCGGTAAAGCCCATAACAATATATTATTTTCACTATGTAAACCTTGCGGATTTATTTGTAAATCTCATAGCCGTAGCCTTTACCGAATTTATACTTGTATTGGGCATACTGTCTGTTGCCGCAGGCATGATATACATAAATGCGGGCGTGTTTTTGGGCGGAGCGGTATATATGCTTTTTAAGGCTATTGAAATAGCTTCAAAAATATCCGTCAGCCTGCCCTTCACATTTACTTTGCCCCACATTCCCGTTTATGCCGTATTGGCTGTCTATGCGCTCTATATATTTATATTCTTTATGCTTATAGATAAAATAAGGAATATAATTCCCGTTATAATTTGTGTTGCTATTGCTTTATCACCTTTGTTTCTCGTTTACAGAGGCTTTGAGGCGGATTTCATATATATCGGTCAAGGCGATTGCACCATACTAAGAGATGAAGGCAAGTGCTACATTATAGATGCGGGCAGCAGTTACTACGCACCCAAAGGCGGTACATTGCTAAGGCAGCTGGAATATTACAATGTAAAGTCTGTTGACGGCGTATTTATATCGCATATGGACTACGACCATATGGGCGCGGTTACCGAAATAGCAGACGATATTGACATAAAGAGCGTATATGTGGGCAAGTCTTCCGCGCACGGCGATAATTATGACACTTTACTGAATACAGCCGAAGAATATAGCATAGATATAAAAGAAATAGATTCAGGTTACAGCGAAAACCTGACGGACAAGCTGAAGCTTGAGCTTATATATGATGATAAAAACACAGCCGACATCAACAACAGCTCCGCCGTGTATAAACTCGATTATGACGGACACAGTATTCTTTTTACGGGAGATATGGATTCGGAAGCTCTGGAACGACTTTCGGAAAGTGTAAATATAAGCGCGGATATACTGAAGGTTCCGCACCATGGCTCTGAAAGCTCGTATTCGGAGAAATTTTTAAAGGCTGCAAATCCTAAGCTCGCCGTTAATTTTGCCGGACATAATAACAGCTACGGTCATCCCTCTCCCATCACAACGGAGGGATATGAAAGTTTGGGTATTCCTTTTTTGAGCACGCAAAGCGACGGCATGGTAACTGTAAGGATAGATGACGGCGGAATAAGATACAAAACATTTTATTCCGATTTCAAGTCGTTGGAATAGGAGAAGAATATGAAAATATATATGGCTCCCATGGAGGGACTCACGGGATATATACTCCGAAACGCCCAGAACAAACATTTCGGAGGCATAGACAAGTTTTTCACGCCCTTTATAACTCCCGCCTCAAAGGGAACTCTGGGCGCAAAATACAAAAGAGATATACTGCCCGAAAACAACATGGGCATAAGCCTTGTGCCTCAGATATTGACGGACAGCGCAAAGGGCTTTATAACCATGTGCAATGTGTTTAAAGAATACGGCTATGATGAGTTCAATATGAATCTGGGCTGTCCTTCGGGCACGGTCGTTTCAAAGGGACGCGGAGCGGGATTTTTGCGGTATACGGATAAGCTGGACACTTTTTTATATGATATATTTGACAGCGGTATGGATATTTCTGTCAAAACCCGCATAGGCTTTGAAAACAAGGAGGAATTCTATGCTCTACTGGAAATATACAATAAATATCCCATTAAGGAGCTTATGATCCATCCAAGAACAAGTAAAGATATGTATAACGGAAAGCCCTATCTCGATATATACAGATATGCCGTTGAAAACAGCAAAAACAAGCTATGCTACAACGGGAATATTTTCACGGTAGAGGACTACAAAAAAATTTTGGACGCTTTTCCCGAAACGGAGCGAATTATGCTCGGCAGAGGTGTTATTATAAACCCTGCCCTGCCCCTGCTCATAAAAGAAAAAGGCAGCCTGACTAAGGATAAATTATACGATTATTATATGGATATATACCGCGGCTATGAGGAAATTCTGTCGGGCGGAACACAGCTTGTGCACAAATTAAAAGGTATAATTATGTACATATTGCAGCTTTTTGAGGACAGCAAAAAGATAGAAAAGAAAATTAAAAAGTCCAAAAATAAAGACGAGTTCAACAGGAATGTAGACGAGCTGTTCAGAATGTATGATATAATAAAAATGTAAATGCACCCGCTTTGGGGTGCATTTTTTAAGCAATAATAATTATTCTATGCTGTCAAGCCATTTCTTCCATGTTGCTTCGCTCTGCTTGCTGTGTACCACAATGCCCTCTTTTATAACAGTATCCGTACTCACGCTCTTTTTTAGGTCATCAAGCGAATGTTCAAAGCTGCTGCTTCCCGATGTGGCAAAAAGATATATTGTCTTGCCCGAAAAGTCATAGCTTTCAAGGAATGTATTTATTATAGTTGGCGCAGTGTACCACCATATGGGAAAGCCGAGATATATAACATCATAGTCCGATATATTTGCGTTCTTGTCCGCAATGGCAGGTCTGAAGGACTTATCGCTCATCTCCACAGAGCTGCGGGAGCTTTTATCCATCCAGTTCATGTCCGCCTCTGTATACGGCACCTCGGGGCGTATCTCGTATATGTCGGAACCCGTTATCTCCGCTATTTTCTTAGCTGCGTCAGCAGTTACGCCGTTACCGCTTGCGCTGAAATATGCTGTCAATTTTTTGCTCATAGTTGTGCCTCCTTCTTATTTAATGTGTATATAATTATTATAATAAATGCCAATGTATAAGTCAACCTATAAAGTAAAACATTACATAAAAATAATCTTGATTATTATGCATAAATTAGTTATAATATAAATAGTGTGATTATTCTACAATTTTTTAATTGTGAATTATTGACAATTATAACGGCACAGATGTGTTTATCACGAGCGTTGTTTCGGCAATGCTTAGTTTAAAAACGGAAGGAATTAAAATTATGCCAATCATCAATTATCTTGAACGTAACGCCTCGCTTTACGGCGACGAAACAGCACTCATCGAAGTTAATCCCGAGCAGAAGGAGCCGGGAAGGATCACATGGAAGGATTATTCGCTTATTCAGCCTACATCAAATCAGTTTTACAGACGCGAAATAAGCTGGAGCGTATTCAATGAAAAAGCAAACCGCATGGCTAATATGCTCATCGAACGCGGTATACTCAAGGGCAACAAGGTGGGTATACTTATGATGAACTGCCTTGAATGGCTGCCGATATACTTCGGCATACTCAAATCGGGCGCCATTGCTGTGCCTCTCAACTTCAGATATTCCGCGGATGAAATACTCTATTGCTCGGAGCTTGCGGAGCTGGATATACTTGTGTTCGGTCCCGAATTTATAGGAAGAATAGAGACTATAGAGGATAAGCTCAGCAAGAACCGCCTGCTCATATATGTAGGTCAGTCCTGCCCCACCTTTGCGGAGGACTACAACGAGCTTGTTTCTTACCATTCAAGCAAAAATCCCGGGCTTGACATAACCGACGACGACTATGCGGCAATATATTTCTCATCGGGCACAACAGGCTTTCCTAAGGCTATACTTCATAAGCACAGAAGCCTTGTTCATTCAGCCATAGTTGAGCAGAAGCACCACGGTCAGAGCCGCGACGACTGCTTCCTGTGCATACCGCCACTCTATCACACGGGCGCAAAAATGCACTGGTTCGGAAGCCTTATTTCGGGCTCGCGCGCCGTTATACTCAAGGGTACAAAGGCAGAATATGTATTCAACACAGTTTCAAGAGAGCACTGCACAATAGTATGGCTCCTTGTTCCCTGGGCGCAGGATATTCTCGATGCTCTCGACAGCGGAGAGCTTAAAATAGAGGACTATAAGCTTTCGCAGTGGAGACTTATGCACATAGGCGCTCAGCCCGTGCCTCCTTCGCTCATAAAGCATTGGAAGGATTACTTCCCCGAGCATGACTATGACACCAACTACGGATTAAGCGAGTCCATAGGACCGGGCTGTGTACATCTTGGCATTGAGAACATACATAAGGTCGGCGCAATAGGCGTCCCCGGCTATGGCTGGGAGTGCAAGATCGTCGATCCCGACGGTAACCTTGTAAAGCAGGGAGAAGCAGGAGAACTCTGTGTAAAGGGGCCCGGAGTTATGGAGGAATACTATAACGACCCCAAGTCAACGGCAGAGGTCCTTAAAGACGGCTGGTTATACACAGGCGACGCCGCTATGCAGGACAAGGACGGATTTATTTATCTCGTAGACCGTATAAAGGACGTTATAGTTTCGGGCGGCGAAAACCTCTACCCCGTACAGATAGAGGACTATATAAGAAACTTCGACAAAGTACACGATGTCGCCGTCATAGGTCTGCCCGACAAACGACTTGGAGAGATAGCGGGCGCTATAATTTCAATAAAGGACGGTATGGAATGTACCGAGGAGGAAATAAACGAATTTTGCATGGGACTTCCACGCTATAAGCGCCCCAAGAAAATAATATTTGCAGATGTTCCCAGAAATCCAACCGGAAAGATAGAAAAGCCTTTGCTTAGAAAAATGTACGGCAAGGAAAGACTTGTGGCATTTGAAAACGAAAAGGACAACTGATAATTTTCTGTTATAGGAGGAAATATGAGATGAAAGAAATAATGTTAGGAAATAAAGCCTTTGCGCGCGGTCTTTATGAAGCCGGCGTAGAGGTGGTGAGTTCTTACCCCGGCACTCCGAGTACGGAGGTTACCGAGGAAGCGGCAAAATTTTCCGAAATATACTGCGAATGGGCGCCCAATGAAAAGGTGGCTATGGAGACCGCTTTCGGCGCAAGTCTTGCAGGAAAAAGAAGCTTCTGCGGTATGAAGCATGTAGGTCTTAATGTGGCAGCAGACCCGCTTTTTACAATTTCCTACACGGGAGTAAACGCGGGAATGGTAATATGCGTTGCAGACGACCCCGCCATGCATTCATCGCAGAATGAGCAGGATTCAAGGCACTATGCCATAGCGGCAAAGGTACCCATGCTTGAGCCTTCGGACTCGGCGGAAAGCCTTGAATTTGCAAAGCTGGCTTATGAAATGTCCGAGAAATACGACACACCCGTAATTATGAAGATGTGTACGCGTATTGCTCATTCCCAGAGCCTTGTCAACACAGGCGAGAGGATAGTGCCCGAAACTAAGCCGTATGAAAAGAACATAGCAAAATATGTTATGATGCCGGGCAACGCTATAAGAAGACACCCCGTTGTGGAGCAGAGAACAAAGGCTTTGACAGAGCTTGCTGAAAATACGTCTCTCAACAGAATAGAGGAAGGAAAAGGCAATTCTATAGGTATAATAACTTCAAGCACCTGCTATCAGTACACCAAGGAAGCCCTTGGCGATAAATACCCCGTTTTAAAGCTGGGTATGGTAAATCCCCTGCCCGTCGAAAAAATAAAGAACTTCGCAAAGACGGTAGATAAGGTGGTTGTTATAGAGGAGCTTGACCCCATTATAGAAAATCACTGCAGGACAATAGGCATTGAAGTTGAGGGCAAGGAGCTTTTCTCCATAATGGGCGAATTTTCACAGTCTGTCGTTGCAAAGGCGCTCGGAGAACCCGAGAAGGACACATATGCTCCTCTCGAAAATCTCCCCGTGAGACCGCCCGTAATGTGCGCAGGCTGTCCCCACAGAGGTCTTTTCTATACCCTTTCAAAGAACAAGCTGAATGTGCTCGGAGATATTGGCTGTTACACCCTCGGAGCCGTAGCGCCCTTGAGCGCTGTGGATATGACGCTTTGCATGGGCGCTTCAATAAGCTCTCTGCATGGCTTTAACAAGGCGCTGGGCAATGAAAGCGAAAACAAGACCGTATGCGTTATAGGCGATTCGACATTCATGCACTCGGGCATGACAAGCCTTGCAAACATAGCGTATAATCAAAGCAATTCCACCGTCATCATACTGGATAATTCCATAACGGGTATGACGGGACATCAGCAGAACCCTACAACGGGTTATAACATAAAGGGCGACCCCGCAGGCAAGATAGACCTTGAAGCGCTCTGCCGTTCAATGGGCTTCAATAGAGTTGTGGTTGTAGATCCGTATGATCTGGCAGAAACCGAAAGAGTTATAAAGGAAGAACTCGCGGCTGACGAGGCTTCCGTCATAATTAGCAGAAGACCCTGTGCTCTGCTGAAATATGTAAAGCATAAGCCGTCGCTCCATGTGGATACGGAAAAATGCAAGAGCTGCCGCGCTTGTATGAAGATAGGCTGTCCTGCCATAAGCTTCAAAAACGGCAAGGCGCATGTTGACAATACGCTCTGCGTTGGCTGCGGCGTATGCCGGCAGCTCTGCAAATTTGACGCATTGCTTGACAAGGAGGCAGAATAATGAACAACACAACAAATATAATGATAGTAGGCGTAGGCGGACAAGGCTCACTGCTTGCAAGCAAGCTTTTAGGCCATGTAGTCATGACTAAGGGCTATGACGTAAAGGTCTCGGAGGTGCACGGAATGAGCCAGAGAGGCGGAAGCGTAGTTACATATGTACGCTTCGGCGACAAGGTTTATTCTCCCGTTATAGACAAGGGCGAAGCGGACTTTATAATTTCATTCGAGGTTCTGGAGGCTGCGCGTTATATACCCTATCTTAAAAAGGACGGAAGAATAATAGTTAATTCTCAGGAAATAGACCCTATGCCCGTAATTACGGGAGCGGCTGAATATCCCGAGGGACTTCTTGACAAAATGAAGGCTCCGGGCATAGAGGTAAGCGCTCTGGACGCTCTTGCGCTTGCAAATGAAGCAGGCTCACAGAAGGCGGCAAATATAGCGCTTATGGGACGATTTTCCAAGTTCTTTGAGGATATAAGCGAGGAGGAATGGCTCCATTCCATAGAAGCCTGTGTTCCTCCCAAATTCCTTGAGCTTAACAAGAAAGCTTTTTATCTCGGCAGAAACTCATAAAATACTGCAATTTTAATTACTGATATTCATAGCAATATACATAAAAAACATCACAGGAGGAAATATAAAAACTATGAGCAATTATTTTAACCCCGAAATTGAAACAATGCCCGTTGAAGAGATCAAGAAGCTTCAGAGCGAAAGACTTGTGGAACAGGTAAAGCACGTTTACAAGAATGTTGATTTCTACAGAAAAAGAATGGACGAAGCAGGCGTTAAGCCCGAGGATATAAAGGGAATAGAGGATCTGCATAAGCTCCCCTTTATTACTAAGGATGACCTTCGCGACCAGTATCCCTACGGCTTCCTTGCCGTTCCTCTCAAGGACTGCGTTAGAATACAGTCTACAAGCGGAACTACAGGCAGAAGAGTTGTTGCCTTCTACACCATGGAGGATATTCTTATATGGGACACCTGCTGCGCAAGAGCTATCGTTGCGGCAGGCGGAACAAAGGACGATGTTGTGCATGTAAGCTACGGCTACGGCCTTTTCACGGGAGGTCCCGGTCTTAACGGCGGTTCACACATGCTGGGCTCTCTTACACTTCCCATGTCATCGGGCAACACCGACAGACAGATACAGTTTATGACCGATCTGGGCTCTACCATACTTTGCTGTACTCCCTCTTATGCCGCATATCTTGGCGAAAGCATAAATGAAAAAGGCTTAAAGGATCAGATACATCTTAAGGCAGGTATATTCGGCGCAGAGGCATGGACAGAGGAAATGCGCCGCGGTATTGAAAAATCACTCGGCATAAAGGCATATGATATATACGGTCTTACAGAAATAAGCGGTCCCGGCGTGTCGTTTGAGTGCAGCGAGCAGAAGGGTATGCACATAAATGAAGATCACTTCATAGCAGAGGTCATAGATCCCGATACGGGAGAGGTACTCCCCGAGGGCGAAAAAGGCGAGCTTGTATTCACCTGCATCACAAAGAAGGCGTTCCCGCTTCTCAGATACAGGACAAGAGATATATGTGTGCTTTCAAGAAAGAAGTGCTCCTGCGGAAGAACTCATATCAGAATGAGTAAGCCTCTCGGCAGAAGCGACGATATGATGGTCGTTAAGGGCGTAAATGTATTCCCGTCGCAGATAGAGACCGTTCTTCTCAACAACGGCTATGAGGCTAATTATCAGCTTGTGGTTGACAGAAAGAACAATTCCGACACTATCGCCTGCGATGTTGAGTGGCTTCCCGACAACCCGCCGAAGGATATTCAGGACAAGACAGAGCGTGAATATTTCCTTGTAGGAAAGCTTAAGTCTATGCTCGGCATAGCAGTTAAGGTAAAGCTTGTTGAGCCCAAGTCCATTCCCAGAAGCGAAGGCAAGGCTGTTAGAATAATAGATAAGAGAGACCTCTTTGAAGAAAGCGCGCTGAAGTAATTATGATAGTAGATTTTCACACACATATTTTTCCGGACAAAATTGCACCTAAAACGATAGAATTTCTTTCGGCAAAAAGCGGTATTAAAAATAAAACGGACGGTACTGTATCGGGCTTATATGAGAGTATGCAAAAAAGCGGAGTGGATATGTCCGTTGTTCTGCCCGTTGCCACAAAGCCGAGCCAGTTCAATTCCATAAACCGCTTTGCCTGCGAGGTAAACGAAAAATACGAGGGCAAAATCCTTTCCTTCGGCGGACTTCATCCTTACAGCGAAAACTATAAGGATGAGCTGAAGGCAATAAAAAATATGGGACTTATAGGCATAAAGCTCCATCCCGACTATCAGGAGGTATTTATAGACGATATCGCCTGCAAAAACGTGATATACGAAGCCTCCGCTCTGGGGCTTATAATACTCGTGCATGCGGGCAGAGATATTGGCTATCCCGATCCCGTGCACTGCCCGCCCGAAAAAATGCGAAGCGTTATCGACGAGATAAAGCCCGAAAAGCTTGTGCTTGCCCACATGGGCGGCTGGGAGCAATGGGACATGGTAGAGGAGCTTCTCTGCGGGGAGAATGTGTGGCTCGATACTGCCTTCAGCCTTGAATACATCAAGAAGGAACAGTTTAAGCGCATCATTGATAAGCACGGCTATGAAAGGATATTGTTCGCAACGGACAGTCCATGGAGCCCGCAGAGAGAATATATAGAAAGGATTACCAAGCTTTTGCCCGATGAAAAGGTAAGAAATGCCATTTTAGGCGAAAACGCAAGGAGACTTATAAATGGTGTCGGATAAAGAGGACAACAGAAAAGTCAAAAGCATAAACGATTCCCTCACGGAATGTATGCGAATTGTAAAGCATGAGGACATAAACGGCGGTTCGCGTCTTTTTGGCGGAAGGCTCATGCAGTGGATGGATGAGGCTGCGGGTATATGCGCCATGCGCCACAGCGGAAGCGTTATAACAACAGCTGCGATCGACAACCTACAATTCAAAAAAGGCGCCTATATAGGCGACATTATACTGCTTTCCGCAAAGATAACATATGTTGGCAGGACTTCTATGGAAGTACGCGTAGATGTATTCATGGAGGAAATGAAAACAGGCATACGCTATGCTCTGAACCGCGCCTATTTCACGGAGGTATGCATAGATGAAGACGGCAAACCCCTGCCCGTTCAATATACAATAGAGCCCGAAACGGTGGCAGAAAAAGCTGAATGGGAGGGCGCTCTAAAGCGAATAGAAATGCGAAAGGCAAGGCGCACCGAGGGATATTGATTATAAACAATGCAAAACAGGGACTGATTTTTTCAGTCCCTGTTTTTTACTGCTCTATATATTTCTTTACTACGGCGGGAACGCCCGCAGCCACGCAGTTGTCGGGAAGGTCATGCGTTACGACGCTCCCTGCGGCTATGACGCAGCCGCTTCCTATAGTTACGCCCTGAAGCACTGACACATTAGCCCCGAACCAGCAGTTATCGCCTATATTTATAGGCAGAGCGCGCTCCAAGCCCTTGTTTCTCTCCTCATACTTCATGGGATGACTTGCCGTGTAGAATCCGCAGAAAGGACCTATAAACACATTTTTGCCTATATTTATCCTTCCGCCGTCCATAAAATAACAGCCGTGATTTACAAATGTACCCTCTCCTAAGCTTGTGCTTATGCCATAGTCAAAATAAACGGGCGCAAGCACAGTAACGCCTTGCGGTATATCCTTGCCCAGCAATGACTTCAAAGCCGAAAGCTGTTTGCCGCTCGAGGGCTCGGCTGTATTAAATTCATGACAGTTTATCTCTGCCCTTCTCCTCTCCTCCACAAGGTCCTTATCAAAGTTGGCGTCGTGCCATTCGCCGCTTAGCATTTTTTCTTTTTCGGTCATATCAGTTCTCCTTATATTGTTTGATTTATTATGCTTTATTATAACAAATGCCCGCGTATATTTCAACTGTGATAAAAATATTTTTGATTATGTTGAAAAATATGGCAATTATTGTTATAATGTCAATATATAATTTTTTCCGAATAAGAGGTCAAATATATGAAAAGAAATGAAATTGCAAAACGCTATATACTTCTTGTGTTTGGATTGTTTTTTTCTGCGCTCGGCGTGGCGTTTACAAAACACGCAGAACTGGGCGTATCGCCAATATCGTCGGTCGCAAACGTAATGAACTATAAATTCCCCTCAATTTCAATGGGAACATGGCTCATAATATGGAACTGCTGTCTTATAGTCGGTCAAATAGCGGTGCTTCGCAGAAAATTTCAGCCCATACAGCTTTTGCAGATACCCCTATCCTTCCTTTTCGGCTGGTTCACTGATTTAGGTATGTTTATTATATCGTCCATACCCATAAATTTTTACCCTGTACGCCTTATATGCGTCGTAATAGGCGTTACGGTGCTTGGCTTCGGTATATCGCTTGCCGTGATAGCCAATGTCATAATGAACTCGGGAGAAGCCTTTGTTAAGGCTGTTTCCGACACAATAAATAAAGAATTCGGAAATGTTAAGATTGCTTTTGATATATTCTGCGTTCTGTTTTCGATCGTACTTTCGCTTGTATTTTTTGATTTCAGGATTGTAGGCGCAAGAGAGGGAACAGTAATATCGGCGCTCTTTACCGGAGTTGCGGTTAAGTTTTTCAACAAAAGGCTAAGAACGCCGTTGGAGAAGGTTTTATTAAAATAAAAAGGAACCGTCATTTTGACGATTCCTTTTTTCATTTATGCCGTTTTATAAACAGCCGTTTTTGTTTCTGCTATCCATTCCACTTTTACACCAAGTGCTGTTCCAAGCG
>CANRNM010000057.1 GCA_947631975.1 uncultured Clostridia bacterium | reverse complement strand
CGTGTCGATAAAATATTTTTTTACCCTTCAGTCGCCCTTCGGGCGCCAGCTTCCCTGCTTCGCAAGGACGCCTTATAGTGTTGCGCCCTTTGGGAGGAATAAGTTTACTGTTAGAAATTCAAACATTACAAGCCGTCCTTTAGCCCGATAGGGCTAAGGGAAGGTGTCAATCCGAAAGGATTGACGGAAGGGTCTTATTTGTATAAATATGTTTTTTCGACAATTTAAGGAACGGCGCTTTGCCGTTCCTTTTTAATCATAATCATCCTGTCTATTCTTCCATTCGTTATACTGATACTTATCTATCTTTACCTCTCTGCCCTTTGTGCCGCCGAGGTCGGGTCCTACGATACCCCTTTCCTCCAGCTCGTCTATTATGCGGGCGGCTCTGTTGTAGCCTATCTTGAATTTCCTCTGTATAAAGCTTGTGGACGCCTTCTGCTGATATGCCACCAGCTTTATTACCTCGTCTATAAGGTCGTCGCCGTCCGTTGAGCTTGCCTCTGCCTCCTCGCCGTGGGCTTCTGCCACGCTTCTTTCTATCTCGGCTATTATGGACTCGTCATAATGCGTTTCGTCCGTCTTTATGGAGTCAACTATGGCTTCGACCTCTTCATCGGTTACAAAAGCGCCCTGAACTCTCAAGGGCTTGTCGTCAAAGGCTCTTGTCTTGAGGAGCATATCGCCCCTGCCCAAAAGCTTTTCTGCGCCCGTGGCGTCAAGTATTATCTTGGAGTTTACGCTTCCTGCCACCTTAAAGGCAATTCTCGAGGGTATGTTTGACTTTATGAGTCCCGTTACTATGTTTGCGTCGGGTCTCTGCGTAGCTATAACAAGGTGCATGCCCGCGGCTCTTGCAAGCTGTGCAAGCCTTACTATGGCGTTTTCTACCTCCTTGCCCGTTGTCATCATGAGGTCGGCAAGCTCGTCCACTATTATAACTATGTAGGGCAGTTTTTCTATGCCCTCTATGCTGTTGTAGCCCTT
Source organism: uncultured Clostridia bacterium (assembly GCA_947631975.1). GTDB lineage: Bacteria > Bacillota > Clostridia > Lachnospirales > CAG-274 > Gallispira. The sequence goes on along the minus strand of CANRNM010000057.1, from coordinate 11,545 downwards.
TATGTTCCTTACGCCCTCTTTTTCAAGCAGGTCGTAGCGCCTTTCCATCTCTCTTATAGCCCAGCTTAAAGCGCCCGCAGCCTTCTGCACATCGCTCACAACGGGTATGAGCAGATGAGGTATGCCGTTGTATACGCTAAGCTCCACCTTCTTGGGGTCTATCATTATGAGCTTGACCTCCTCGGGCGTTGCCTTGTAGAGAAGCGATGTTATGAGCGTGTTTATACATACCGACTTACCTGCGCCCGTAGCGCCCGCTATGAGCAGATGCGTCATGTCGGCTATGTCCGTTACTATTACCGTGCCCGTTATGTCCTTGCCTATGCCGAAGGCAAGCCTGCTCTTGAAGTCCCTGAATTTATCCGTGAGAAGCACCTCGCTGAAATACACCGCCGAGACCTTGTCGTTTCCAAGCTCTATGCCTATCCTGTTTGTGCCGGGTATGGGCGCTTCAATCCTTATGGACTTTGCCTTGAGCGCAAGCTCCATTTCCTTGTCAAGCTTTGTTATTTTGCTTATGAGCATACCCTTCGGCGGTATGAGCTCATATCTTGTTACGGTGGGACCTTGGCTAACATTCACGACCTTTGCGTTCACGCCGAAGGTGGCAAGTGTTTCCTCAAGCAGTCTGGATTTTTTGATAAGCTCGTCCTTGTCGGCTGCTCCTGCCTTGTTGGGATTTTTGGCAAGCAGCGAGGGAGAGGGGAATTTATATATAGCGGAGGTGTTGTCGCCGAGCTTACGCACCTCTTTTGTCTTTTCCGCCTCTATTATGGTAGGCTCCTCGCCGTCCGCTGCGGGAGCCCCGCCTTCCTCTTTGTCGTTATCTTCCGCCGTGTTTTCCCTCACGGGAGCGGACTTTATGGCGGGCTTAACGGCGTTTTCGGCTTCCTCGACTTCTTCCGTTGTTTCTTCGCCCTTAAGCTCGTCGCTGTTTTTAACAAATTCGGGTATATTTATGATCGGCTCGTCGTCGTCGCCGTATTCCCCTTCGTCATAGCCGTAGGGCTGTATGTCGGGGTCAAAAAGACTTTGGTCTATTATTACCTTTTCCTCCTTGTTTCCCGTGTCCTCGCCTATGTCTATAAATACGGAGGATGTGTTCTGCGGCTTCGGTCTTTTCCTTTGGCTCATACTGTCAACGGGAAGCTCCATCTGACGGGAGCGCTTTTTGTCGTATTCCTCGGGGAGGTATTCGTCCTCCTCGTCTATTATGGTGTGGCTTGACCTGTATTCTTCAAATTCCTCTCTTGTGCCGTCTATCCAGTCGCCTATGGCGCTCACAAATTCCGCTATAGTCCTGCCCGTGGCAAGCACAATGAGTATAATGCCCGCTATGGCGAGTATTATGGCGGTGCCCGTCTTGCCTATGAGAGCGCAGAGAGCTCCGCCTGCGAGCGCGCCTATAAATCCGCCGTTATGCACGCTTCCGTTCAAGAAGCTGTCCGATATGTACTGCGGGAAGGGCACATCGCCTATTTCATTGTGCGCCGAAAAAATATGCGCAAGGCATATTATGGTCAAAAAGAAGCCTATAAAGAGCGAAAGCCTGAATTTATAAGCATATTTTGTCTTGTCCAGAAGCGTCTGCACGCTGAATATCATAAGCACAACGGGCAGTATAAGAGCGCCTATGCCGAAAAGATGCTTGAGCCCCGCCGAAACATAGCCTCCCGCAATGCCCATCTTTTCGCTTGCTATAACGCATATGAATACTATCACGGACACTCCCAGCAGTATAATTGAGATTATCTCGGCTTTCAGCTTCTCTGCCTTTTCCTCCGCAAGCCTCTGCTCCTTTGCGGAAGGCTTTGCTCCCGAAGCCTTGCCCTTGCCGTTTGAAGCCGTGCTGCGCTTGTTATTCTTATTGCTGTTATTTTTATTGTTGCTTTTATTGCCGTTTTTATTTTTGTTGTCTTTTGAAGCAGCCATTTTATAACACTCTCCCCAATATTAACATACATATTCATTATATCACATAAAATGCGGTAATTACATTACATTTTAATATCAAATCATATTTCAACAAGTTATTGCTAAAAATGCACTTTTATGTTATTATATATATATTATATTAATTTGAGGTGAAGACATGGCAAAGGGATATCTTGACAAGAGGATAGGTATAATAGGCGGAGGTCAGCTGGGGCAGATGATGCTCCTTGAAGCCAAGAAAATGGGCTTTTATGCCGTTGTGCTCGATCCCTCGCCCGACTGTCCCTGCCACAGCCTATGCGATGAGCATATAGTTGCGGATTTCGGCGACGAGGAGGCGTTCAGGCTCCTTGCGGACAAGACCGATGTCATAACATATGAATTTGAGCATATCAACGCAAAGGCGCTTGAAAGGCTCGAAAAAGAGGGCTATAAGGTCTATCCCACGCCCGCGAGCCTTGAAGTGATACAGGACAAGCTCACCCAGAAGCAGGCTATGCTTGACGCGGGACTGCCCGTGCCCGACTTTATGAGAGTTGAAAACAAGGAGGATATGAAGTCCGCGGGCGAAAAATACGGCTATCCCTATATGCTCAAGGCAAGAACGGGAGGCTATGACGGAAAGGGCAACGCTGTCGTACACAGCGCGGAGGATATAGAAAACGCTTACTGTGAGCTTGGCTCGGGGAGCATAGCTCTCATGGCTGAAAGAATGATAAGCTTCAAAATGGAAACGTCCATACTCGCCTGCCGAAGCCTCAACGGAGAAATTGCCGTTTATCCCGTAGGCGACAACCGCCACATAGACAGCATACTCCATGAGACCGTCGTGCCCGCAAACATACCGCATAAAGCCTCCGACAAGGCTATGGCTATAGCCTCTAAGGTCATGGAGGTATTTGACGGCATAGGTATGTTCTGCGTTGAAATGTTCGTTACAAACGACAACGACGTGCTCATAAACGAGGTGGCTCCAAGGCCTCATAACTCGGGGCACTACACAATAGAGGGCTGCGTTACAAGCCAGTTTGAAAATCACATAAGGGCTGTTACGGGTCTGCCGCTGGGCGATACTTCGCTCATAGGTCCCACCGTTATGATAAATATACTCGGAGAAGAGGGCTATGACGGAAAGGCTTATATAGAGGGCGTTGACAAGGTGATGGCGCTTAAGGGCGCGGCGCTTCATATTTACGGCAAGTCCCACACCAAGCCAAAGCGCAAAATGGGACATATAACCGTGTGCGCGACCAGCGTTTCTAAGGCAAGGAGCATTGCGGAGCAGGCTTATGGCTTTATAAGGATAATATCACAGTAACGAAAGGAGAAAAAACTATGGCAAAGGTAGGAATAATAATGGGCAGCGACTCCGATCTTCCCGTAATGAGCGAGGCTGCAAAGGTAATGGAAGAATTTGGCGTGGACTATGAGCTTACAGTGGTGTCTGCTCACAGAACGCCCGACAGAATGTACGAATATGCAAAGACGGCAAAAGAGAGGGGTCTTAAGCTCATAATAGCGGGCGCGGGAGGCGCGGCTCATCTTCCCGGCATGACTGCCGCCATAACGTCTCTGCCCGTCATAGGCGTTCCCGTCAAGACAAGGGCTTTAAGCGGAGTGGACTCTCTCTATTCCATAGTGCAGATGCCCGCGGGCATACCCGTTGCCACAGTCGCCATAAACGGCGCAAGGAACGCGGGACTTCTCGCCGTGCAGATACTCGCAGCCTTTGACGAGGAGCTTTCCGATAAGGTTTTAAAATATAAATCCGAGCTTGACGAGAGCGTTATGGATAAGGCAGGAAGGCTTGAAAATATCGGTTACGAAAAATATCTAAACCAAATGTAGAAATTTTAATGAAATGTACACACTTTTGTTGTTGATTTTTTTATTATTATATAGTATAATTCTAATTACATCAAGCACAGAATATCTATTTTGAGTTCTTTAAGCTATATGAAGTGCGGAAAATTTTATTAAAAAAGGAGGAATCATTGTGAATTACAATGAAACAATTGGCGCCAATATCAGATTTGAGCGCAGGAAACGCGGACTCACTATCGACGAATTTGCTAAGGTCATAAACATGGCACCGGGCTTCGTAGGACTTATCGAAAGAGGTCAGAGAGGCACCAGCATGTCGAACATAGTCAAGATTGCAGACTTCTTCGACATAACGCTTGACCAGCTTATAAGGACAGATATTGAGACTAAGACCAAGAAAACAGAAAACGCAAAGCCTCTCACAAAGGCAGACAAGGACAGGAAGGCTCTCTACAGCATGATAGGTCTCCTCTCCGACAGCAAGATCCGTATACTTACAGCCAACGCAAAAGCGCTTAATAAGTATATGACAGAGGATGCGCCTGCAGCCGATGACGACGAGGAAATAATCGACTGAGTTAAATAAGGTCTTTAAGCCGTTGGCTTAGGCACAGCGAAATTCTAACATTGAGTGCGGATATTACAGAATGTGGTATCTGCACTTTTTTTGGAGATATTTCCGAAATGATAAAGACCGTCTCAAAGTATACTTTAGGACGCAAAAGGGAGAAAATTATTTATGACGGATGAAAAAAGAAAAAACAAGAAAATATATTTTATTTTGCCGGCAGCGATAATTATTACAGCCTCCGTAGGATTTTGCGCGGCTCGTGTAAATTACGGCACAAAACCGCATTTAAACAATTATTCGGAATTGCGGTGCAATGTTGATGCGGGAGACCGCACGGGCGGAACGGTCGTGGCTATAGGTGATAATAAATACGGACAGTGTGATGTATCCGATTGGGAGGATACAGTATCCGTTTCCGCAGGCGGCGAGCATACGGCAGGCTTAAGAGCCGACGGCACGGTCGTGGCTGTGGGCGACAACAGAACGGGACAGTGCGATGTATCGGACTGGGAGGATATCGTTGCCGTTTCCGCGGGTCATTCGTATACGGTAGGCTTAAAATCGGATGGTACGGTCGTGGCTGCGGGTGATAATTTTTACGGACAGTGCGATGTATCGGATTGGAAGGACATAACAGCTGTTTCTGCCGGAAGCAATACAACGGTAGGCTTGAGAGCCGACGGCACGGTCGTGGCTGTGGGTGATAATTTTTATGGACAGTGCGATGTATCCGACTGGGAAAATATATCGGCAGTTTCTTCGGGTCATTCACATACGGCAGGCTTAAGAGCCGACGGCACGGTCGTGGCTGCGGGTAATAATGATTCGGGACAGTGCGATGTATCGGATTGGGAGGATATAGCTGCCATATGTGCAGGCGGCGATACAACGGCGGGCATAAAATCGGACGGCACCGTTGAGGCTTCGGATAAGCTTTAAAAGGACAAGAGCGGCAGCGGGTGTTTCATCAACATACAAAAAGGAAGCCCTTTCGGCTTCCTCAGACTGTCGAAAAAGTCAAAATATATAAAATGTTATAAACGGGCGTGCAATGCACGCCCCTACAAACCACAATGTGAGCTAGTCACTCGTAGGGGCGAGCCTCGGTTGCATGGGCGAGCAGTAATATTGTACCGAAAGATTTATCGGACGTCTGAAAGACGGTTTTCGGCTCCGCCGAAAATACTGAACGAAGCAATACGACCAGCCATTGCTCGCCCGCAAAATTTCATACAATAAGTTGTTTATCGACACGCAAAAAGGAAGCCCTTTCGGCTTCCTTTTACATTTTAGCTTACATCTGTGCAAGCATTGTCTTTATTATCCTGCCCGCTATCACTGCGGACTCCCTGAAAAATCTCTCATAGTTCACATTGCTGCCTTCCTCTGCATTGTCTGATATAGCCCTTATTATAACGAAGGGAACCATGTTGAGATAGCAGGCGTGAGCTATTGCGGCGCCCTCCATCTCGCAGCAGAGGGGAGCAAAAAGCCTGCCTATCCTGTCCTTCTGTTCGGGGTCTGACACAAATTGATCTCCGCTTGCTATCCTGCCCTTATGCACGGGGAAGCCTATGGCTTCCACAGCTCTTTCGGCTGCGGATATAAGCGCGTCGTCGGCTCTGAACACACTGCTTTCCATGCGTGATATAACTCCCGGCTCGTCGCCCAGCGCCGTGGTGTCGAAGTCATGATGCACCGCGTCGGTGGAAATTATTATGTCGCCGATTTTCACTCTCTTGTCAATGGCTCCCGCAACGCCCACATTTATTACGGCGTCTACGGCAAAAAGGTCTATGAGCACCTGAACGCACAGAGCGGCGTTCACCTTGCCTATGCCCGAGCGCACGAGCACTATATTGTGCGCGCTGTCGTTGAGCTTGCCCAGATAAAAATCCAGTCCCAGAGCGTTTTTGGTAGTCAGCACATTCATATCCTCAAGTATGTTTGTTATTTCCTCCTCCATAGCGCCTATAATACCGACGGTCATTATATCACACCTCCTTTTTACTCAACTGTTACGCTCTTCGCCAGGTTTCTGGGCTTGTCGATGTCCTCGCCGAGTCCCAGAGCCATGTAATATGCGAATAACTGCTGAGGTATGTTGGCAAGCAGAGATGTAAGCATCCAGTGAGTTCTGGGGATATATATCACATCGTCTGCCACTTCTTCTATGCTTGTGTTGCCCTTCATGGCTATGGCGAGCACCTTTGCGCCTCTTGCCTTTACTTCCTTTATGTTGCTCTTTGTCTTGTCAAAAAGACTTTCCTGCGTTACAACGCCCACAACGAGAGTTGCCTTTTCTATAAGGGCTATGGGACCGTGCTTCAATTCGCCCGCAGCGTAGGGCTCCGAGTGGAGATATGCTATCTCCTTTAATTTGAGCGAGCCCTCCATGCCCACCACATAGTCGAGTCCTCTGCCTATATAGAACACATTTTTGGAGTCTATATATTTGTGTACGAATTTCCTTATTGCGGGTACAGACTTTGTGAGTATGTCGTTTATCTGCGACGGGAGCTTATCCATGGCAAGCTTTATTTCGCCGAAGTCGGCTTCTGTTATCTTGCCGAGCTCCTGAGCTATGTGCAGCGTTATAAGATACATTGCCACCACCTGAGCGGAGAACGCCTTTGTGGAGGCTACCGCTATCTCAAAGCCCGCGAGAGTATAGAGCACGTCGTCCGCCTCTCTTGCTATGGAGCTTCCCACGGCGTTTACTATCGCCAGCACTCTTGCGCCTCTTTCCTTTGCAAGCTTAAGAGCAGAAAGCGTGTCTGCCGTTTCGCCCGACTGCGATATCACTATCACGAGAGTATGCTCGTCTATGAGCGGGTCCTTGTATCTGAATTCGCTTGCCACATCGGAGTTCACGGGTATGCGCACTATTCTTTCAAGCAGGTATTTGCCCACAAGTCCCGCATAATAAGCCGTACCGCAGGCAACTATATATATCTGGTTTATGTCCTTCAATTCTTCTTTTCCAAGCTTTATGCCGTCCAGCTCTATGTGCTTTCCGTCCTCGGAGAACCTCTGCGCAAGGTTGTCCTTCACGACCTTGGGCTGTTCATATATCTCCTTGAGCATGAAGTGGTCGTAACCGCTTTTCTGCGCCGCCTCCACATTCCACTTGTAGGAATACACTTCCTTTTCTATCCTGTTGCCTTCTATGTCGTATATTGTAACGTTGTCAGCCTCCACAACGGCAAGCTCCTTGTCGTCGAGTATATAGGCGTCCCTTGTGTATTCGAGTATGGCGGGTATGTCCGAAGCTATGAAGTTTTCGCCCTTGCCTATGCCCACTATCAGCGGGGATTCCTTCCTTGCGGCTATGAGCCTGTCGGGACAGTCCGTGCACAATACGCCCAGAGCGTAAGAGCCCTCTATTCTTTCAAGAGCCTTTCTCACGGCTTCGAGCAGGTCGCCGTTTTCCTTGTAGTAGTCATATATGAGGTTTACGGCTGTCTCGGTGTCGGTCTCGGACTGGAATTGATAGCCCTTTTCTTCAAGCTCGCTTTTGAGCTCCTGATAGTTTTCTATTATACCGTTGTGCACAACGGCTATTTTGTCGTCGTTGCTGAAATGGGGATGGGCGTTCATGTCGGACGGCGCGCCGTGAGTTGCCCAGCGCGTATGACCTATGCCCACCTTGCCCGATACGGGGTTGTTGAGCAGGAGCGTTCTCAAATTGTCCACCTTGCCCTTTGTCTTTCTTATGCCTATGCCGTCTTCCTGCAAAACAGCCACGCCCGCGGAATCGTAGCCTCTGTATTCAAGGCTTTCAAGACCGCTTATAAGTACGGGTACGGCATTCTGATTGCCTATGTATCCAACTATACCACACATATTATGCTTATCCTCCTAGTTCAAAAGTCCTTCTATGAGCTTTGCAAGTCTTTCAGCCTCGCGCTGTATCACCTTCTGGTCTCTGCCCTCTATCATTACGCGCACTATAGGCTCCGTGCCCGAGGGTCTTATGAGCACTCTGCCCTCGTCCTTGAATTTCTTTTCGAGCTTTTCTATCTCCGATTTTATGGTCTCGTTCTTGAGATAGTCCTTCTTGCGCGAATTGTCCACTCTTGCGTTTACGAGAGCCTGCGGGAGCACCTCCATTATTCCCTTTGCCTCGTCGAGCGTCTTGTCCGTCTTTTTGAGCGTTGTCATCAGCTGTATGGCTGTAACTATGCCGTCGCCCGTGGTGTTGTAGTCGAAGAATATTATGTGTCCCGACTGTTCTCCGCCGAAGCAGTCGCCGTTTTCGAGTATGTGCTCGAGCACATATCTGTCGCCCACGGCTGTTTTTTCTATGGTTATGCCCTTTTCCTTGCCCATCAAGTGAAGTCCGAGGTTGCTCATTACAGTTGCGACGATGGTGTCGTTTTTGAGCTTGCCGCATTCCTTCATGTAGTTTCCGCATATAGCCATTATAACGTCGCCGTCAACGAGGTTTCCCTTGCTGTCCACGGCAAGGCACCTGTCGCCGTCGCCGTCAAAGGCAATGCCCAGATCGCAGTGATTCTGCACCACATATTTTGCAAGTCCTTCTATGTGGGTAGAACCGCATCTTTTGTTTATGTTTGTGCCGTCGGGCTCCCTGTTTATGGCGTATACCTCCGCGCCAAGCTCCTCCAGAGCTATGGGAGCAGCCTTGTATGTGGCGCCGTTTGCGCAGTCTATTGCCACCTTTATGCCGTCAAGCTTTATGTCGGTCGTGGTCTTTACAAACTCCACATAGTCGTTTATGGCATCGAAGCTTACCGTCTTTGCGCCCACTCTGTCGCCTGTGGGACGGGGAAGCTCCTCCCATCTGTCGGTCATATAGCTTTCTATTTCAAGTTCTATGTCGTCCCTTAGCTTAAAGCCCTGCGAATTGAAGAACTTTATGCCGTTGTCCTGAACGGGATTGTGCGACGCGCTTATAACTATGCCCGCATCCGCGTTATATGCCCTCACAAGATGAGCCACCGCAGGCGTAGGTACTATGCCGAGGCTCACTGCGTGAGCGCCCACCGAGCATATGCCCGATATGAGGGCGGACTCCAGCATATCTCCCGATATCCTTGTGTCCATGCCAACTATTATCCTTGCCGTGTGGTTGGTGTGCTTGGTGAGCACATAAGCTCCCGCTCTGCCCAGCCTGTAGGCAAGCTCGGGTGTGAGCTCCACATTTGCAACGCCTCTTACTCCGTCTGTTCCGAAAAATTTACCCATTTATATTTCCTCCCGAATATTCACGCGATTATTTATTATTTGATTATAACACCAAAGACAAATTTGTGCAACCTTTTTAATTCGTAAGTTTGTATGAATATGGTTTTGCTTTGCGGGCGTGCAATGCACGCCCCTACGAGTGATCAGCTTATTTATTGGTTTGTAGGGGCGTGCAATGCACGCCCGCGGGTATAGGTTTGCCTTACCATTTTGCCCAAAACCAAAAGCCCGTCCCCAATCCCCTAACGGTCGTTTACGCTTTTAAAATTGCCGTTTATGCCTACATACTTTTATTGCCGAAAAATTTATGATATAACCTGAATAAAGTAACATGGAAGAATATGTATAAAGATTTATCAATGAGAGGAGAAAACACAATGCCTACGACCACAAACGCACCGTTACCGTTAAACCAACACATACTCACGGATATAAACGAGCTAAACAGCCTCGGCAACTGGGAGTTTGTCTGCTTTATTGCGGGCATATCTCCGGATACCGCGCTTGACGACGCCAGCTTATTGACCGTCATGAACAGCATTGCGGTACTTCATCATGAAAGAGGACAAGAGGAGATCACTCCCGTATCAAACGCCGTATATGCGGATATGCTGGGCGAGCTGGGATATGAGCCCGAGGAAGCTCTCAACTGGTATGCAAATTTCCTCAGAGAGCAGATAGTCAGGGGCAACGGGGAATATTCCGTTCATCGCAAATCGAATATGAGCACCCTGGTTTTAAATCCGGAAGTTACTGTTGAAGAAATGTCAAAGGAAAAGCTGACGGAATTTAACGAAACGGCTATGAGGCACTATTACTACACTCTGGAGACCGAAGCCCCCGAGAACGAGCAGGAAAACCCCGAAAACGAACAGAACGCCCCCAAGCTTGACGATGACGGTCTTGCTAATATTCTCAACGCCCTGAACGACCTATTCTCGGGCAAAGAAATAAGCGCTCAAAGTGATGCCGAGCCTAAGGACACAGCCGCCGAAGGCTCCGAAAATAAGGTCGATGAAATATCCGAAAGCGAGGCTGCCGAAAATCCCGATCCCCAGAATTGGGCGGAAAGCTCCGATGACGATTTCTTTGAAGATTCCGATAACGAGATGTCCGAGAGCTCCGAAAGCGAGCGTTCATACAGCTCGGACAGTGAGAATTCATACAGCTCGGACAGCGATACCTATTCATCGTCCTCTTCCGACAGCAGCGAGGATGAAAAGGAAGAAGAAAAAGAGGCTGAAGAAAAGCAGGACGAGGAACCGAAGCGCAAGCCTCGCAGAACGCCTCTTTATTTCAGACCGGGTATGTTTAAGGACAGCGACAGCAGCGAGGACGAAAGGGAAGAAAAAAAGCCCCGCAAGGTAAAGACGGTCATAAAAGGTCCCGAAAGCTCCGAAAGCAGTGATGAGGAGGAATTCAGACCCAAAAAACGCAAAAGACCTATTAATACATTCAGCTCCGAGGATGAAATTGAAAAGCCCGAAAGCTCCGCTAAGGCTCCCGCCGAAAGCGATGAACACGAAAAGCCCAAAAACGCGGAAACGCAGGAGGAAAGAGAGGCAAGACAGGATAGGGAAAACCTTGCCGCCGAGCACAGAGCTTTTATGCAAAGGGGCATAGGTCTTGACGAATTCAACAGCTTCAGGTTTGACCGCGATGCGGATATGTCGGACGAGCACTTGAAGGGAATGAAGTTCATACAAAGACTCACGGGCGTAAGGCTCAATGAAAACAGTACATATGACGACTGCATTTCGGCTCTTGACAAGCTTATAATAAACGGCAAGTCCGCCTATGAATATTTCGGACTTGCAAACGAGCCAAAGGATATGACAGCAATAGATAACAAGGTGCTGCCCGGACTTACAAGGGCTGGGATTATGAGAGCGACAGCCCCGAAACGCCTTTTATCTTTGTAAAGGAAGATTTGAGGATAGAGCCCTTGAAGCTCGATGTCAACCAACTGACCGAAAGCGGATATGTGGACGGCTTTGAAATAAA
>CANRNM010000056.1 GCA_947631975.1 uncultured Clostridia bacterium | reverse complement strand
GGCGTTGGCAGCTGTGATGGCAGCGTCTGTGCTGAGCGTGGGAATGGTAACAAGCGCAAGCGCAGCAGACCATTCTGTCACTTTAACGGATGTAGGAGTAACATCAAAAAAAGTGTTCTATTCTCCAGACCAAGAAAATGCAATAATCTATTGGCAAGCTAATGGTGAAAGATCTGTTGAAACCGAAAAAGGTGGAAAGTTTGATAGTGCTAGTAAAGATGCAAATTTAAGCGGTGGAAACAGTCCTTATTGGGTAGCTGTCAATGCTGATGCAGGAGATACAATCTCCATGGTAGCCGAAGATGGTAAATACAAATTATTGTCATCTGCTAAGTTTTCAGATGAATATGACACCCAGACCGGTTCTGAAATTACATTTAAACAGATACAGACAAAGGGAACTTATGTTATAATGAACATAAGCGGTTCAAGCAAATATATCAAGACCGTATCTGTAAAAAGTGGTGTACTTAAGGCTAAAACAACTATTTCAGGTAAGGTAGTTGATAACTCAACAAAGAGTCCAAAATTAACAATAGATGGTCAAGAAATAACAGGTAACTTTAATATAAGTGTATTTCCCGATGTGTATGATGTAGTATGTGATTCAGACCTTGTTGATGTTGTTATAACAGACAATGCGGGCAAGACTTTGGAAAATATAGATGCAAATACAAGTGTTTCCGATATTACTATAACTCTTACAGACAAAGCAGTTGCAACACTCAGTGGTTCTGTTGATACTAATCTTACCACAAGCGGTGACATAACAATAACAGGTGAGAAAGATTTTACTACAACAGCAACTATTGCAGATGGAAAATATACAGCAGTTGTTCCTCAGGATGATACTTACACACTTTCTCTTGATACAAATGCTGAATACATAGCATCTGCATATAAGGTCGCAACAAACAGCGTTGCAGTGGCAAAAGGAGATACAACTTTAGATCTTAAAGGTGAAAAGATAACAAAGTGGAACTTTGCAGAGTTACCAGCTCAAAAAATCGAAAAGAAAGACGGAACATATAAAGGTATAACTGTTACTGCATCAAATGGTAAATTTGACGCACAGCCCCAAAATGACAGAGTTCAGTTCAACAAAAACACTGTTGCTAAAATAACAATAGGTGCAGATGAAAAGCTTAATGTTGTAACAACTAATCATAAATGTACAGTTACATATGATGGTACAACAGCAACAATAACAGCGGATGAAAATGATTATCTTAAATCAATAGAGATAATTGCTAAAGATGCTATTGTAACAACAGACAAGGGTGCTGTATATACCGATGGTGCAGACAGCTATGTAATAGGTACAGTAAACTCAACCGACATAAAGGATACTACCACCGCATTTGAAATCACTGTAGGAAATGCGACATTTACAACCGATACAGTATATGAGGCTGTATTGATTAATGAAACGAATATTGCAGCAAGTAAAGCAGGCGGCGATTATCTTTATGCTGTAAAGATTGAAGGCGCTAACGGTCATGATTCTGTAAATGGTTTCACAACAAAACTTTCACAATAAATAGGAGGTATAGTCAAGATGAAAAGATATGAAAGACCTGAAATGAATGTTACCTCTTATGAGGCAAATGAAAATACCATGCTTACAACAAGCGGTGTTCAGAAAATATTTGATACAAATAATACAAAGAAATATTCAGAAATTAATTTCTCATAAAACAATTAACGGACGGCTTACGCCGTCCGTTCCAGACTGTCGAAAAAGTAAATTTATGTCAAATATAAACCCTTCCACCAACCTTCGGTTGGTTCCCCTTCCCTTAGCCCTAACGGGCTAATCAGCACTTTCGGCGTTGCCGAAAGCCGACCTGCGGTCGTCCGCATAAATCTTTGCGGTGCAATGGACGGCTTATAATGTTTGAAAACCTACCGTCAGATTTCTTCCGCCCGAAGGTCGACTGAAGGGTCAAAAAGCATTTTATCGACACACAGCGGGCGGCTCGCATGAGCCGCTCTTTTTTTATTTCAATTTCATTAAATTAATATTGATTTTATGTTAAAATTATAGTAAAATGAAATTAAAGTAAAAATATTACAAAGATGGAGGTTTATCTCATGGAGAAATTAAGCAGAAAATTACTTACAAACGGCTTTAAGTTCAATGACGACTTGGCTATCGGCACTAAAGCCCCTCTCGGCGAGAAGATAATTCAGTTTGGCGAGGGCAACTTCCTTCGCGCATTTGTGGACTATATGTTTGATGAAATAAATGCGCAGGGTTTATTTGAGGGCGGTATCACACTTATACAGCCTATCCCCGGCGGAGATTTCTTAAGGAACATATTAAACGAGCAGGAGGGTCTCTACACCCTCATTGCAAGAGGACGCGAGGACGGCAAGGAGGTTGCGGCAAAGAGACTTATCACCTGTGTAAACAGATGTATCAATCCCTATGTTGACCTCGACACATACAACGAGTGCGCAAAGAACCCCGAGCTTAGATTTGTAGTGTCCAATACTACCGAGGCAGGCATATCATGGAAGGAAGAGGCCATGACTACAACAGAGCCCCAGGATTCTTTCCCCGCTAAGGTTGCCAACTTCTTATATTTAAGATTCAAGACATTCGGCGGCGCTATGGACAAGGGTCTTGTGTTCATTCCCTGCGAGCTTATAGACGACAACGGCAAGACATTAAAGAAATATGTTTTAAAGCATGCCGAAAACTGGAAGCTCGGCGATGAATTTATCAACTGGATCGAGAATGCGTGCGTATTTACAAGCACACTTGTGGACAGAATAGTTACAGGCTATCCCCGCGACGAGGCTAAGGAGCTTTGCGAGGAATTTGGCTATGAGGACAACGCCATAGACACATCGGAAATATTCCACACATGGGTGATCGAGGGTCCCGCAGAGCTTGAGAAGGAGCTTCCCTTCCCCGCAGCAGGACTTAAGGTCATATTCACTCCCGATGTTAAGCCCTACAAGAAGCGTAAAGTTAGGATACTGAACGGCGCTCACACCTGCTCCGTACTCGGCGCTTATCTCTCGGGCTACAACTTAGTGGGCGAAATGATGGCTGACAAGATGTTCTATAACTATCTTGAGAAGGCTCTCGACGAGGAGATAATCCCCGCAATAGAGGGTCCCGGACTTACGCGCGAGGACCTCAAGAGCTTTGCGGACGCTGTGTTCGACAGATTCCGGAATCCGTTTATAAAGCATAAGCTCATGGATATATCGCTCAACTCCACATCCAAGTTTGAAGCTCGTGTTCTCCACACCATTCAGGAATACTACGAGCAGAAGAAGGCTCTGCCCAAGATACTTACATTCTCATTTGCGGCATACATCGCCTTCTACAGAGGCACGGAGATAAGAGAGGGCGCTCTCGTAGGACATAGAGGCGACGAGGAATACCTCATAAGAGACGACGCAGGCGTTCTCGAATTTTACAAGAATGTATGGACGGGCGTTGACATTACGGACAAGGCAGCCGTATCAGAGCTTGTAAAGAAGGTATGCGCAAACAAGGACTTCTGGCTTGGCAGCGACCTCAACACGGGTCTTGCAAACTTCCCCGAGGTAGTGGCAGACCACTTATACAACATACTCAACGACGGTGTTGTATCGGAAGTAAAGAAGCTTTTGGCATAAATTGAATATCAACGGAGGATAATATGAATACAAACAACGCTATTAAAATTAATGATAATGATAATGTTGTTGTAGCCCTTCGCAATATTGCTGCCGGTGAAGAAATATTCGGAGTAAAGGCAGTTGAAAATATCGACAGGGGACACAAGATGTCCCTTGTTGACATTAAAGAGGGTGAAAACATAATAAAGTACGGCTATCCCATAGGTCATGCCACAACGGATATAAAGCCGGGTCAGTGGGTACACACTCACAACATCAAGACCAACTTAAGCTCTACGCTGGAATACACCTACACTCCCAAGCTCAAGGATATTCCCGTTACAAGGAAGGATACCTTCATGGGCTATGTGCGCAAGAACGGCGAAGTGGGCATAAGAAATGAAATATGGATAGTCAACACGGTGGGCTGTGTAAACGGCGTTTCAAACGCAATAGTTGCCGAGGCAAACAAGAGATTCGGCGGCAGGGTAGACGGCATTTACAACTTCGTTCATCCCTACGGCTGTTCACAGCTCGGCGAGGACCACGAGAACACGCAGAAGCTCTTGAAGGGCATGGTCAATCATCCCAACGCAGCGGGCGTGCTTGTGCTCAGCCTCGGATGTGAGAACAACAACCTTAACGAATTCAAGAAGGTTCTCGGCGACTACGACGAGGACAGAGTAAAGTTCCTCATCACTCAGGACCACGAGGACGAAATAGAGGCGGCTATGGAGGAAATAGCAAAGCTTGTGGAATATGCGGAGCAGTTCAAGCAGGAGGAATGTCCCGTTTCCAAGCTCGTTATCGGTCTTAAGTGCGGCGGCTCCGACGGACTTTCGGGCATAACCGCAAATCCGCTTATAGGCAGGATTTCCGACATCGTTGTAGCCAACGGCGGAAAGACTGTTCTCTCCGAAGTTCCCGAGATGTTCGGCGCAGAAACAATGCTTATGGACAGATGCAAGACTCCCGAGCTTTTCGAGCAGACGGTAGAGCTTATAAATAACTTCAAGGAATATTTCCTGAGCCATGGCGAGCCCGTGGGCGAAAATCCCTCTCCCGGCAACAAGAAGGGCGGCATAACAACTCTTGAGGACAAGTCTCTCGGCTGTACTCAAAAGGGCGGCACCTCAAATGTTATGGGCGTGCTCAAATACGGCGACAAGGCTGTTGCAGACGGTCTTAGCCTTCTCCAAGGTCCCGGCAACGACATAGTTGCCATAAGCGGTATGATGGCGAGCGGCTGCCACCTTATTCTTTTCTCAACGGGCAGAGGCACTCCCGTAGGCTCACCCGTACCCACAATAAAGATAGCCACCAATTCCGCCCTCGCCCAGAGAAAGCCCAACTGGATAGACTGGAATGCGGGCAGACTGGTAGAGGACAAGCAGATGGACGAATATGCCGAGGAATTTTTCAAGTTCATACTCGATGTGGCTTCGGACAGAAAGAAGACAAGGAACGAAGTGAACGGCTACAGAGAAATAGCCATATTCAAAAACGGCGTAACGCTTTAATATTTAACGGGGCTTTTGCTCCGAAGGAATATAAATAAACAAAAAACGGAGGTAATAACAATGGGCTTTATTGACAAAAATTTCTTATTAAAAAACAAGACGGCGCAGAAGCTTTTCCACGACTATGCCAAGGATCAGCCTATATATGATTTCCATTGCCACCTTAACCCGCAGGAAATATACGAAAACAAGAACTTTGAGGATATTTCCGACGTATGGCTCGGCGGCGACCATTACAAATGGAGAGCTATGAGGTCTCTCGGCGTTCCCGAGGAGGAGATCACGGGCAAAAATGCGGATAAGCTCAACAAATTTGTAAAGTGGGCTGAAACCATTCAGTATGCTATCGGCAATCCCTTATATCACTGGACGCACCTTGAGCTCCAGAGATTTTTCGGCATACACGAGCCTCTCACAAAAGACAACGCTGTTGAAATTCACGACAAGATCAACAAGATGCTTTCTAAGCCCGATTTCAGAGTAAGAGAGCTTATAGTTAAGTCAAATGTAAACGCCATCAACACTACGGACGACCCCGCAGACTCTCTTGAATGGCACAAGAAGCTTGCCGCAGAGGAGACAAGATTCAAGGTATATCCCGCTTGGAGACCCGACAAGGCGCTCAACATCGACGCTCCCACATTCGCAGAGTATATCAAGACTCTCGGCGAGGTTGGCGGCAAGGAAATAAAGACTTTCGCAGCCCTTAAGGAGGTTCTCCTTAAGAGAATGGATCTCTTTGACGAGCTCGGCTGCAGGGCTTCCGACCATGCGTTCACCTATGTTCCCTGTTCAAGGGCTTCAGAGGGCGAAATAGACAAGATACTTGCTTCCGCTCTCGCAGGCAGCAAGCCTTCAAAGGAAGAATGCGACAAGTACAGAACAGAGCTTATGCTTTTCCTCGGCGCAGAATACCACAAGAGAGACTGGGCAATGGAAATGCACATGAACATCAAGCGCGACAACAACACCAGAATGTTTGAAAAGATGGGTCCCGACACAGGCTTTGACTGTATCTCCGACTGGTCGTCGGCAGAGGGTCTTACAAATCTTCTGGACGCTCTTGACTACAGCAGCAGCCTGCCCAAGACTATCATCTTTGCGGGCAACCCCGCCGACAATCAGGTATTCGGCACTATCTTAGGCTGTTTCCAGGGCACTGAAGCCGCTTCTAAGATACAGTTCGGTACGGCTTGGTGGTTCAATGACAACAAGGACGGTATGGAAGCGCAGATAAAGGCTCTCGGCAATCTCGGCGTTCTCGGCAAATTTGTCGGTATGCTTACGGATTCCAGAAGCTTCCTTTCATATCCCAGACATGAATATTTCAGAAGGATACTCTGCAACATCATAGGCGAGTGGATAGAGGACGGCGAGTACGCAGACGACATCAAGTTTGCGGGCAAGCTCGTTGAGGACATCTGCTATAATAACGCAGCAAAGTATTTCAGACTTTAATATTTTTTCGGAGGCTGTTGAAAAACAGCCTCTATGTTTATAAGAATGTCAAAAACGGGCGAGTAATGGCCGGTCGTTTTGCTTCGCAAAACTGCTCGCCCATGCAACCGAGGCTCGCCCCTACAAACCGCAATGTGAACTGATCACTTGTAGGGGCGGTGCATTGCACGCCCGCAAAATTTGCACAATGTATGATTTTTTGATTATACTATAAGGGAGGAATTAACCATTATGAAAAAAACAATTAAGGGCTTTATTGCGGGCGCAGCGCTCTCGCTTGCGGTCTCGATTCCCATACTTACCTACGGCGAGGCGGCGCTCAAAATCGACGTCATATTGGACAGAATAAAGCTTGTTGTAAACGACAAGCCCGTCAACAGCCAGACTATTCTTTACAACGGCACTACATATGTTCCCATAAGGACGGTTTCCGAAAATCTGGGCGCAAAGGTGGATTTTGACACAGTTACAAAGACGGCTTCCATAAGTATGCCGGTTTCGGAAAGCGCGGATATAAAGACCGCCAGGGAAGAGGCAGTGCCCGAGATACATGTAAATCCTTGGTCGGACGGCAGATTTATACTTGAGCCTACGGCGGAGAGCTCTCCCGACGACCCCACATCGCTTGAAATAAAAAATTCGACCGATATTTCCTTTGACTTCAAGCTCCTTAAGGCTGACGGCAGCACAGCCGCAGAGGGTACGGCGTCCGTAAAGGACAGCGAGGCAACATTCAACGCTACGGAGTTGGATATATTGAAGTTCAATATATTAAACGGCGACATAACCGTAACGGAAGCAAAGGGACTTGTGGTTGTAAGCGGCAAGGGCGTTTATAAGAAGGAAAACACAGAGGATAAGGAGGCCGTTTCCACATTCAAGGAGGGCAATTATTCAAGCGGTTCGTCCGCTTCGGCAAGGAGCCTTGTTATAAGCAATCTCACGGCGGTTTCATTTGACTATCAGATAATAGCATCCGACGGCAAGCGCATAATCACAAAGGGCAACGCTAAGATATTGAGCGACGGCTCGGCAGAATGTACATTTGAGGAGGGCTATAAAATAACATTTAAGCCCGAAATAAATAATGTCATCACCGCCGAGGAATCCGAGCAAAGACTTCTGGAGAATGGAAGGATAGTGTTTTATACAGTGTAATAATAAGAAAACGGACGGCTTACGCCGTCCGTTCTTTTCTTATTATTAACTGAAATTAATATCTGAATAATTTTTTGTATTACCCGTGCCAAATGACTGAACACCTGCATTACTGAGTGCCATTATGTTTTCTGCCTCATAAGAGGTAATTTCCATCATAGGTTTAACATATGTTTTCATTTTTTCTCTACCTCCTATAATTATGATAATGCTCTTGTAAGAGTTGTTTTAAGATTGTTTATACTGTCGGTGCCTTCAACGCCTGTAACCTTTACAGCAAAGAGATACTTGGCGCCTATGTCATCTGCAGTAACCGTTACGCCACCATCTTTAAATGATTCGTATACCTCTGTTGTAGATGTAGTATTATTCTTACCAACCGTAAGAATTAACTGATCGCTGTTAGCAGCATCATCCGCTGTTACGCCTACGATAAGGTATGAAACCTTATTATCTGTATCGTTGTATATAGCTGTTTCACCGTCTTTAAGTTTCTCTAAACCTTCTTTAGCTTCACCTACATACTCAATTTTTAATGTATTAATTTTAAGACCGGTATTAGTAGAATCAAGAGTTAATGTAGCGTCACCTGCCGGAACATTTGCAACAAAATCTTCATCGCTTCCACCGGCACTAGCAGTTTTAGAAAGATCACCTAATTTAACTGTAACACTTCTGCCAGATGTGCTGGAACCGCATTTTCCATTAATTGTTACTACTGCATCGCTTGAAAGCTTGAACTTAAGAGTTCCTCTGTATGATTCTGTACCAGCAACAGTAAGGTCGCTTGTGTCAAAGTTAGGAAGACCTGCTTCGATATCTGCGGGCTTATATGTGCCGCTAGCAATTTCCTCTAATGTGAGTTTTGTAAAATTAATTGTTTCTGAAATTTCAAATTCTGTTTCAGAGTTTGCTTTTGCAGTAATATTTACTTTATTAGGCTCAATTGCATAGTCTTTAAGTACAACATCATAACTGCCTGCTGTTATGGTTGCTGTTTGTGTAGAATACGAATAAGCTCCTTCTTCACCTACTGTAACTGTGTAACTTACATCATCCTTTTTTAATACAAAGCTATCACCTTTGGATAAGCCTGTGCATTTACCTGTCAATTTGTAGGTTGTAGGAACTTCAAACTCGCCACTTGTAAGAGTTACTATTAATTTTTGGAATTTATATTCCTTTCCTGATGAATCTGTTGAAAAACTAAAATTCAAAAAACCGTCGTTTGTTTCGGTAGCATTGAAATCATAAATTGCACCATCATCTTTAGTCTGGTCTTTCTTAACACCATTTAAAGTAGCATGTCTTGTACTATCAGATGATTTGGATATAAGGGTTGCTGTACCTACACTATCTTTGGGAACAGGAACAGCAATAGCATCATCATTCTGGAAGCTTAAATTTTTTTCAGAACCTTTCAATGTGGCTTTACCTGATCCATTTGTAACAATAATACCATGAAGTGTATCATTATTAGCAAGAGATTCACTTGAATTGGGTATATTACTAGAAAAATCCCAAGTGGTAGTCGTTTTGGTTATTTCAATTGTACCAAACCCTTTTTCTTCCGCACTGGCGCTTGTTACCATTCCCACGCTCAGCACAGACGCTGCCATCACAGCTGCCAACGCCGAACTAAGGAATCTTTTAAATGTTTTTTTCATCGTTAAAATTTCCTCCTTAAATTATAACTTGAGGACGGTTTTAAAAACAAAAAAATATGTGCAAATTGTGTATATTATGCAGCTATTATTCTTTAAACATAAAAAAGCAGAATATCTTTTAAATATTCTGCTTTTAAATATTATTCTCTATGTTGAGGGGGACGGCGTTTTTTCCTGCGTTTTTTGCCGTGTTTACGAGGATGAGCGCCTTCGGGCGGTCTCCTTCTTTTTTTCTTCTTTTTCTTTTTTTTGCCTGTTATTGCGCCTGCGACGGACTGCACAAAGAGCACCGCAAGGAACAGCAGGAACAATACTATGAGCCCCATAAAGGGTATCATAACATATTTTCTGAGGTTATCTTTAAGGGCTCTGCGCGCAAGCTCTTTATCGGAGAGCGCGGGAGCGTTTGTAACGGCTACGGCGTCAAGGGTTTCTATCACCTTGTCGTTGTAGCACACATTTATTTTACCCACTATCTCGTCTATTGCGACGGGAGCCTCGAATTCTGGCTCAATTTCGGGCTTTATGGTTATGCTTTCCTTATTTATGAACGACGGGAGAGCGGCAAAGATGTCGCTGCCTGCGCTTATGCCGACAGTACCGAGCTCATACACCTTGTTTTTGTAGGGCTGTATGACCTTTGCCGTGGTGTAATAATCGGTTGCGCTGAAAACTATCTCGCGTCCCTTGTAGAGGCTGAAGCCGTAGTCAAGGAGAGTTTTTGTGTCGCCGTAGGAATTGTCATAGCTGTCAGCCTTCATAACTACGGCTATAAGCTCTGCGCCGTCTTTTTCGGCAAAGCTTACAAGCGTGTTGCCCGCCTCGTCGGTAAAGCCCGTCTTGCCTCCCATAAGGTCGGGATAATAATAATCCGATGTGGGACGCAGCATTCTGTCCTTATGGTTGAGATATCTCGAAGGATTGAGGTTTGTTGCGGGTATCTGGTGAGAGACCGTGCCCCATATGAAGCTGAAATCCTCGTTTTTTATCGCCTGAGAGGTGATAAGCGCCATGTCGTAACAGGTGGTGTATTGGTTGGGGTCGTGAAAGCCGTGGGGATTTACAAAGTTGCTCTCGGTACAGCCTATGGCTTTTGCGGTCTCGTTCATTTTGGCGGCAAAAGCCGACGCAGAACCGCACATATGCTCGGCAACAGCCATACAAGCCTCATTTGCCGATTCCAAAAGTATGCCGTAAAGAGCGTCCCTAAAGCCTATCTTTTCGCCCGGAACAAGCCCTATGCTGCTTCCTCCCTGTCCCATGCCGTCTATAGCGCTCTGGCTTACGGTCAGGGTGTCGTCCAGATTGCCCTCCGTGCAGGCAATGTAAGAGGTGAGTATCTTTGTTATGCTCGCAGGATAAAGCCTTTCATGAGCGTTTTTTTCATATATGACCGCGCCTGTGGGAACATCTATAAGTATAGCCGCCCTGGCGTTAAGCGCAAGCTCTTTGCCGTCCGAAGCATAGTTGTGAACTATGGACGGAGCCGCCTGAGTGGTGGTTTGAGATGCGCTTTCGGGCTCTGCAAAAATTTCAGAGGAAATATTTGAAAAAAATACTGTAAAAATTAAAAGAAATGTGATAAAATTATATTTAGCAGGCTTATGCAACATATCTTTTCTCCCTGTTTTAATAAATCAAGTGCTTATATTATAATATAAAATGCACTTTTATTCAAGAGGGAAAAATTAAATTTTGCTGAATTTTGTTGTATTTTTTGAGAGGAAACAAGTAATGAAGCTAAAAATATATTATATATTTTTTATAGTATTTGTTGTCCTGGCGGGGCTATGGTATCTGTCGGCTCACGACAGACTCATGCAGGACAGAACATATGTATACGCGGGCATAAGTCCTCCCGGATATGAGGAGACCGAAAAGACCCCGTATATCATAAACATAAACACCGCGGACGTTTACGAACTTTGCGCCTTGGAGGGCATAGGCGAAAAGAAGGCTCGGGCGATAGTGGAATACAGACGGGAGCACGGAGGCTTCAAAACAATAGAGGAGCTTGCGGATGTAGACGGTATAAGCATTAAAACTGTTGAAAAATTTAAGGATAAAATAACGCTGGAGGGATAAAAAATGGCACACAAAATTCTGGTTGTAGATGACGAAAAACTTATTGTCAAGGGTATAAAATTCAGTCTGGAGCAGGAAGGCATGGAGGTAGACGCGGCTTATGACGGCGAGGAGGCGTATAAGCTCGCAAAGTCGCACAGTTATTCTCTTATATTGCTGGATGTTATGCTGCCTAAGATAGACGGTCTTGAAGTGTGCCGTATGATAAGGGAATTTTCAAATGTGCCCGTCATTATGGTTACGGCAAAGGGCGAGGATATGGACAAAATAATGGGGCTTGAATACGGCGCCGACGACTATATAACAAAGCCGTTCAACATACTTGAGCTCAAAGCCAGGATAAAAGCCATATTAAGGCGAAGCGTTCATTCCGTTGTGAAGGAAGAACCCAAGACCAGCGTATTGAAGGCAAAAGACCTTGAAATTGACCTTGAGAGCAGAAGATGCTTCATAGCGGGCAAGGAAAAGAAGCTCACGGCAAAGGAATTTGACCTTCTGGAGCTTTTTGTTAAAAATCCGGGCAAGGTATACAGCAGAGATAATCTTCTGAATACCCTCTGGGGCTACGGCTATCCCGGCGACGCGCGTTCCGTGGATGTGCATGTGAGGAGGCTCAGAGAAAAGATAGAGTCAAATCCGAGCGACCCTCAGTACATCCATACAAAGTGGGGAGTTGGTTACTATTTCCAGTAGGATATTAAGTTGGATAAAGGGTATAGACATAAGGAGCGTTAAATTTCAGCTTCTTATGACATATCTCGTCATAGGTATAGTTCCCCTGCTTTTTTTCTCCTTCAACACCACAAAGACATTGCAGGATTACTTTGAAGACACAAACGAAAGAGAAGTGCTCTATCAGGCGAATACCATAGCGGGCAATATTCAGAAGGCGGGCTATCTCACGGACAAGACAAAGCAGCCTCAGCTCGCGCAGGATATAGAGCAGAGAGGAATTGAGGAAAACTGCCGTATTATAGTTGTGGACGAAAGAGGCTACGCAGTTGCCGACACAAACGGCATGGTCGTG
>CANRNM010000055.1 GCA_947631975.1 uncultured Clostridia bacterium | reverse complement strand
CCCTTCAAGTTTTATATGAATTATGTTCTTAATGCCAGGGAAAGGGATATTTACGGCTTAAAGAGCAGCGACGCGGGAAGCATAGCCCACAGGCTTCTTGAAATGTTCTCATTGAGCCTTAAGAAGGAAAATAAGAGCTGGGAGGACGCCGACAGGGAATATGCCGAAAAATTCGTGGACAGGCACATTGCGGATGTGGCTGCGGAGTTCGGCAGCGATGTGTACGAGACCAACAGAAACTCCGCGGCTCTCGGAAAGCTTGCGGACGCAGTGAAGCTCTCGCTCTGGGCGAGCATGGAGCAGATAAAGTCGGGACGGTTCAGACCCGAGTATTTCGAGATAGGCTTCGGAGAGGGCAAAAGGCTCCCCGCGCTTGAAATAGAGCTTGACGGAGGCAGGATACTCAAAATAAACGGCAAAATCGACAGAGTGGACAAGATGCTCTCCGAGGACGGCAATGTCTATGTGAGGATAGTGGATTACAAAAGCTCCGCCAAGAAGCCCGATATAACCGAAATTTACAGCGGGCTTCAGCTTCAGTTGGTAATGTATATGAACGCTTTTTGCGCCGCGCGGAAGGTTTCGCCCGCGGGTATGTTCTATTTTGAGGTCAACGAGCCCGCCTTTGACGACAAGGACAGCGGAGGAGAGGACACGGACGAATATATCTTAAGCCGTATGGCAATGCGCGGAATATATGACGAGAGCCTTGAAGGCGCGCTGAGTCCCGCTTTGGTAAAGAGCGGTAAAAAAATGACCGCGCGCGACATACTTCTGAAGGAGAGCATGGCGCTTTCGTCCGACGAGCTTAAAATAATAATGGATTACGCCGTCATAAAAGCCAAGTCGGCGGGCGGAGAGATGGCTAAGGGAAAAATATCGGCAAAGCCCTCGCTCCATAAAAGCGTTGCCGCCTGCAAATATTGTCCGTATGAAAGCGTGTGCGGTTTTGACATACGCTCCGGTTCGTTGTATAATGAAACGGAGGGCGACAAGGAAATCGTAAACGCCGAAATACACAGAATAGTCGAGGAGAATAATGATGAATGATTATATGAGAGATGTACAATATTATGAAACCGACAGAATGGGCATTGTGCACCATTCCAATTATCTGCGCTGGTTCGAGGAAGCAAGGACATACTACATGGCGCAGATGGGCTATAACTACTGCGATATAGAGGCTTCGGGCATAATGATACCCGTGCTTTCTGTGAGCGCCGAATATAAGTCGGGCGCAAAATACGGCGAGAGCGTGAGAATAGAGGTAAATATAACAAAGCTCACGCCCGTAAAGCTAAGCTTTTCATATACCGCTTACGACAGCAAAACGGGCGAGCCCAGGGTCAGCGGTACGAGCGACCACTGCTTTGTGGACGACAATTTCAGACCTTGCAGCCTCAAGAAAAAAATGCCCGGCTTTTACGCCGAGCTGGAACAGAGGGTGCATAAGGCATAGTTTTGCGCCTTAAAGAAAAATTAAGTTTTAAATACAAAAATTAAATTGTCAATACGGTACATTTGGTGTTATACTGTAAATAGGCGGATATGTTCCGTCAATAAATGTTTAGGAGAACTTATGAGTGCGAAAATTAGCTTTGTGTCGCTGGGCTGCGACAAAAACCTGATAGACAGTGAAATAATGCTGGGGCTTATTGACGAAGAGGGCTATACAATAACCCACGACGACAGCGAGGCGGATATAATAATAATAAACAGCTGCGGTTTTATAATGGAAGCCAATCAAGAAGCCATAGACAAGGTGCTGGATATGGCAGAATACAAAAGAGAGGGCAGCTGCAAGGCGCTTATAGTTACGGGCTGTATGGCGCAGAGGTACAAGGACGAAATTTTTTCGGCTCTGCCAGAGGTGGACGCAGTTGTGGGCACGGGCGATTTTGAGCGTATAGGCGAGGTGATAAAGAGACTTCTGGACGGCGAGAAGCAGGTCAGGCTCATCACCGACAACAACAATTTGCTCAATCCCGACAACAGCTACAAGAGAATAATAACCTCCGCGGGAGGCTTCAGCTATATTAAGATAGCCGAGGGCTGCGACAATCACTGCACCTACTGCACCATTCCTTCCCTTCGCGGACGCTATCGCTCAAGGACGATAGAATCCCTTGTGAAGGAAGCCGAAATACTTGCCTCAAAGGGCGTGCGTGAGCTCATACTCATAGCTCAGGACACCTCGCTCTACGGCAGGGACATATACGGCAGGCCCTGCCTTGACAGGCTCTTAAGGGAGCTTAGCCGTGTGGAGGATATAAAGTGGCTTAGGATATTGTATTGCTATCCCGAAAACATAACCGAAGGACTCATACGCGAAATGGCAGGCAACCCCAAGGTACTGCACTACATAGATATGCCCATACAGCACAGCGAGGACAGGATACTTAAGCTCATGGGACGCAGGAGCAGCAACACGGGGCTTAAAAAAATAGTTTCGTCGCTTAGGGCGGCTATGCCCGATATATGCATAAGAACTACGCTCATAGCGGGCTTCCCCACGGAGAGCGAAAAGGAGTTCAACGACCTCTGCGGTTTTATAAGGGATATAAAATTCGACAGACTCGGAGTGTTCGCTTATTCTCCCGAGGACGGCACGCCCGCCGAAAAAATGGAGGGTCAGATATCCGAGGAGATAAAGCGTAAAAGACAGGATATACTTATGCGCTTGCAGACGGATATCTCCGCGGAGCGCTGCAAACAGCAGATAGGCAGAACGCTTGAGGTAATAGTCGAGGGCAGGCTTGAAAACGAGGACAATATATATTGCGCCAGGAGCTACAGAGATTGCTACGAGATAGACGGCTTTGTGTTCTTCGCCTCCGATGAGGAGCTTATGGCGGGAGATTTCTGCAATATAAAAATTACGGAATCGGGCGATCACGACCTGATAGGAGAAAGGACGGATACAAAATGAATTTACCCAACAAGCTTACGGTCATGAGAATGATAATGATACCGTTTTTTCTCTTTTTCCTGCTTTTCTTTGAAGGCAGTGCGGGCAGATACATTGCGCTTGCGCTTTTCTGCATTGCGTCGTTCACGGACTATCTGGACGGACACATCGCCAGAAAATATGATCTTGTTACCAATTTCGGCAAGTTTATGGATCCCCTTGCGGACAAGCTCCTTGTGTGCTCCGCCATGATAGCGCTCATAGGCATGGAGGACGCCGTTGTGGCTCTGCCGAGCGTTGTCGTTATAGTCATAATAGCCAGGGAATTTATAATAACGGGCTTCAGAACGCTTGCCGTCGAACAGAACATAGTCATAGCCGCGGGCTTCTGGGGAAAATTCAAGACAGTAAGCCAGATGGCTATGCTCATTGTGCTTTTGCTCAATATAGACAATAAATTTTTTACAATACTTAGCTATGTGCTCATATATGCAAGCCTTGCGCTTGCCGTCATTTCGGCGGTTGACTATATAGCCAAAAATTCAAAGGTATTGAAGGGTTAGTTATATGGATAAATAAAGAAGGTGAAGATTTGAAAAAGGCGGCTGCTTTGTTCTTATCAGCCCTTATGCTCTTTACCTCCACCGTTTGGGCGGAGGATATGAGCAATATGTCTATCGACGAACAGTCGGAGACGGCAGGGGCATATTTCGGGGAAATAATTAAATATATAAAGTCCAACTATGTGGGCGAGGAAGTGAGCACCGAAGCTCTCATTCATGCAGCCATAAGGGCGGTCGTGGGCGAGCTTGACGATTACAGCGATTATCTCACTCCCGAAGAATACGAGCTTGTGAAGGAGTCCGAAAAGACCGTGTGGTATGCTCCCGAGTTCGAGTGCGACCTTTCGGGCGGGGGCTATCCCGTGGTAAGCTCCGTGCCAAAGGGCTCAAGAGCCTATCAGGACGGCATAAGAGAGGGCGACACTGTAAGAGCCATAAAGGGCGTTACGTCTTACGCCATAGGCGAGGAGGAATTTTTTAAGTCCACCACCTCCGATGTTGCGGAGAGCATACCCATGCTTATATCGCGGGGCGAGCTTTCAAAGGAATATACGGTGAACCTTGTGCGCTTTGAGCTCCATTCCGTAAAGGCGGTAAACGATATGAGCGCTTTCAACACCAAAAAGCAGAAGTTTGCGGACGAGAGCGTGGGCTATATAGGCATAAGCACGTTTACCAGCAACACAGCTTCGGAGTTTTCAAAGGCGCTTAACGATTTCAGGGCTGCGGGCAAAAAGAGGCTCATTCTGGACTTAAGAGGAAACACGGGCGGTTATGTGGAGGAAGCCATAGCCGTTGCAAGACAGATAGTGCCCAACGGGCTTATAATATCCACAAGGGATAAAAAGGGCGTGCTCACAAACTACAGCTCCGATTTGAAAATAAAGCCCTATGAAAAATGCGTTGTGCTTGTGGACAGCATGACGGCTTCCGCCGCCGAGATAGTGGCTTCCGCCATGCAGGACAGCGGGGCGGCAAAGGTAGTGGGCGAGCAGACCTACGGCAAGGGCGTCATGCAGAGCGTTATGTCCTTCGACGACATAGGCGTATTGAAGATGACTACTCTCGAATATTCTTCGCGCTACGGCAAAAAAATAGACGGCGTGGGCATCACTCCCGATGTGGGCGTGGACAAGGTGCTTTTCGTGTCCGAAAACGACAGCCTTGACAGCGAAAATGTCATTGCGGCGCTTAAGTTTCTGGGCTTCAGGGTGGACAGCGAGAATACCGTTGCCAGAAATATAGGAAGATATCAAGCCGAATATAAGCTCAATGTTACATATAAGCTTGACGGTCCCACGGTCTCCGCAATGAACTATGAAATATACACCGAGCTTATGGAAAGCGACAGAATACTTGCCGCAGGATATCTCTGCTTGCTTGGTTAAGATTTTCTGTTGTTATTTTCGTATTTTATTAAGTAAGTTATATATTGACGGAAGCGCTTTTATATTGTATAATTATAGGAGTTTTTGAAAATACTTATCACTATTTTATGAGGTGCCAATATGAAATACATATTCGTTACAGGCGGCGTTGTGTCGGGCTTAGGCAAGGGAATAACGGCTGCTTCCATAGGAAGGCTTCTGAAGGCGAGAGGCTTCAAGGTAACCATACAGAAGTTTGACCCGTATGTCAATATAGACCCCGGTACCATGAGTCCGTATCAGCACGGCGAGGTGTTCGTAACCGACGACGGCACGGAGACCGATCTGGATCTGGGACACTACGAGCGCTTTATTGATGAAAGCCTTACCGTAAACAGCAACATCACAACGGGCAAGATATATTGGTCTGTGCTCAACAAGGAGCGCAAGGGCGAATATCTCGGCGCTACCGTTCAGGTGATACCCCATATCACAAACGCCATCAAGGAAAGAGTTTATGCCGCAGGCAGCGGCGATGTGGACTTTGTCATCACCGAGATAGGCGGAACGGTGGGCGATATAGAGTCCAGCCCCTTTATAGAGGCAATAAGACAGGTCAAGTCAGATGTGGGCGCTGAAAATGTGGCTTATATCCATGTTACTCTTATGATCTATCTTTCAAAGAGCAAGGAAATGAAGACAAAGCCCACTCAAAATTCCGTTAATCAGCTCCGCTCCATAGGTATACAGCCCGATGTAGTCGTGTGCAGAACGGAATATCCCATTACCGACGAAGCCAAAGACAAGATATCCATGTTCTGTAATGTGGACAGGGATTGCATAATTGAAAATATAGACTGCGATTCGCTCTATGAGGTCCCTCTTCTTATGGAAAAGGAACACCTTGCGGATATCATTTGCCGTAAGCTCAATATGGAGTGCGTAAAGCCAGACCTCTCCGACTGGGAGGATGTGGTCGCCAAGGAAAAGAGGCTTATAAACACTGTCGAAATAGCTATCGTGGGCAAATATGTCGCCCTGCACGATGCCTATCTTTCAATAGTAGAAAGTCTTAACCATGCGGGCATACACAGCGGAGCGCATATAAGGCTGCGCTGGGTAGACTCCGAGGAGATAGAGGAAAGATCCGCAAAGGAGCTTCTCAAGGGCGTTGACGGCATGGTAATACCGGGAGGCTTCGGCACAAGAGGCGTTGAGGGCAAGATACAGGCAGTCGCCTACGCAAGGGAGAACAAAATACCCATGCTCGGCATATGCCTCGGTATGCACTGCGCGGTTATAGAATACGCGCGCAATGTCCTGGGACTTAAGGACGCGCACACCACGGAGATAGACCCCGACACCACAAATCCCGTAATAGACCTTATGCCCGACCAGAAGAATATAGATAACCTCGGCGGCACAATGCGTCTGGGAGCTTATCCCTGCGTGCTCACGGAGGGCTCGGAATCCATGAAGCTCTATGACACAAAGCAGATAAGCGAGCGCCACCGCCACCGCTATGAATTCAACAACGCCTATAAGGACGCGCTTGAAGATGCGGGACTTAAGGTCGCGGGCACTTCGCCCGACGGCAGACTTGTGGAAATGGTGGAGCTTCCCAAGAGCGTACACCCCTATTTTGTGAGCGTACAGTTCCATCCCGAGTTCAAGTCCAGACCCAATAAGCCCCACCCGCTCTTTATGGGACTTGTCGGCGCGGCAATAGAAAACAGCTAAACAAAGTATTTTACTATTGCATTATATTGGGTAATATGTTATAATTTACATCAACGGTAAACAACCCATATTATAAGGAGGATATAAAAATGAAGCACATCAAGACCTTAAATACAAGATTACTTCAGTCAACCATCGCAAAGGGCGGCTGCGGCGAGTGCCAGACATCATGCCAGTCGGCATGCAAGACTTCATGCACCGTTGCAAATCAGGCTTGCGAGAATAAATAAGACCAAATAGACCTTTGCTTTGCGCAGTTTTTGAAGGAGGCTTTTTGCCTCTGTGAGTAATTGGCTCAGGCAGCGGTTTGTAGGGGCGAGCATTGCTCGCCCGTTTCTTTTTGCAGCTGATGTTTTATTGGAAAGAGTGAATTTTTATGATACATAAATACAGTATGAACGGGCTTTTTATAGTGCTCGATGTTAACAGCGGAGCGGTCCATGTGGTAGAAGAGGTGGTATATGACGTTCTCGACTGCTACAAGGAGCTTTCGCGCGAGGAAACGGCAAGGCTTTTCGGCGAAAAATATAAGCCCACGGAGATATACGAGGCTTGGGAGGAAATAGAACAGCTTGAAAACAGCGCTCTCCTTTTTTCCGAGGATATATACAGCGATATAGTACCGCTCATAAACAAGCGCGAGCCCGTTGTGAAGGCTCTCTGCCTGCATATAGCTCACGACTGCAACCTCAAGTGCCGTTACTGCTTTGCCGAGGAGGGCGAGTACCACGGCAAAAGAGAGCTTATGAGCGCCGAGGTGGGCAAAAAGGCTATAGATTTTCTTATAAAGGCTTCGGGCAAGCGCCGAAATCTGGAGATAGATTTCTTCGGCGGAGAACCGCTCATGAATTTTGACGCCGTAAAGGAGATCGTGGAGTATGCCCGCTCTCTGGAGGAGGAAAACGGCAAGAACTTCCGCTTTACCATCACCACCAACGGCATACTTTTAAACGACGATATAATGGACTTTATAAATAAGAATATGCACAATGTCGTCCTTAGCATTGACGGACGAAAGGAGGTCAATGACAGAATGCGTCCCCGAGCGGGCGGACAGGGAAGCTACGACACCATAGTGCCCAAGTTTATAAAGCTTGCCGAGAGCAGGAATCAGACGGATTACTATGTGAGAGGCACATTCACAAGGTACAACAAGGACTTTTCGAAGGATGTCCTTCACCTTGCCGACCTTGGCTTCAAGCAGATATCGGTAGAGCCCGTTGTGGCATCCGATTCCGAGGACTATGCCATAACCGAAGCCGACCTCCCGGAGATATTCGAGGAATACGAGAGCCTTGCCAAGGAAATGCTTAAAAGAAAAAAGGAAGGCAGGGACTTCAACTTCTTCCATTTTATGATAGACCTCACGGGCGGACCCTGCGTTACTAAGAGACTTGTGGGCTGCGGCTCGGGCACGGAATATCTTGCGGTTACGCCCTCGGGCGACCTTTTCCCCTGTCATCAGTTCGCGGGCAGGGAGGAATTTAAGATGGGCAGTGTATACACAGGCATTGAAAAGCCCGAAATACGCTCCGCCTTTGAGGACTGCAATGTCTACAGCAAGCCCGCCTGCGCTCGGTGCTGGGCAAGGTTTTACTGCAGCGGCGGCTGCGTTGCCAATTCCTTCAATTCCCACGGCGACCTCATATCTCCCTACGAGATAGGCTGCGAAATGCAGAAAAAGAGACTGGAGTGCGCTCTTATGCTCAAAGCGTGCGAGAACGCCGAATAAATGTATATTGTGAATTTTATGTGTAATTAATGCAAAAATTTTGTTGACATATTTTGCTCTAAAAGCTATAATGAATATAACTGGGCAAATCTCCTTTTTGGAATAATTTGTCTGCAATTTTATTAGGAGGAAAGAGAAATGAAAGGTAAGAATGTTTTTATTCTTTTACTTGTGCTTGTTATTACTCTTGGCCTTGTAGCCGTTGCGGCTGTGGGCGTGGGCAATGTTCCGAGCACAACTTCATCAAGCGATGTACAGTATGAGCTTGTTACGGATGAAAACGGCGAGCTTGTAACGGACGAATCGGGTCAGCCTCAGCTCAAGGTCGCAGAGACCACGGAGCCTCAGAGTGTTGAGGGCGAGACAGCCGCAGAGGGCGAGACCGCCACAGAAGGCACTACCGAAGCCAGAATAGGCTACGGCGGCTACAGAAACATAAAGCAGGGCCTTGACTTAAAGGGCGGCGTTTATATCGTTTACGAGGCAGAAAAGGACAGCGTTCCCACTGCTCAGGAAATGGCAGCAGCTATTTCAATGCTCCAGCAGAGAGTTGATTATAAGGGTTACTTCGACGCAGAGGTCTCACAGGAAGGCGACAAGCGTATAAGAGTTGAAATTCCCGGCGTTGAGGATGCAGCGGCAGTTGTAGAGGAAATAGGCGAGGCAGCTCACCTTACATTCAGAGCTATGAATGACGACGGCACACCCGGCGATATACTTGTTGACGGTACCAATGTTGACGATGCCGACAAGGCAGTCCAGAACGACGCCATCGTTGTTACGCTCAGCTTCGATTCGGTCGGCGCGGCAGCCTTCAGCGACGCCACAACAAACAACATCGGCAAGCAGATAGGTATATATATGGATGATATGCTCATCTCCGCTCCTACGGTCAATTCAGCCATAACAAACGGACAGGCAGTCATCACCGGCAGCTTCACAACGGAAGAAGCCGAGGACCTTGCGGCTAAGATAAGAGCGGGTTCGCTTCCCTTCAGCTTAAAGGCTCTTGAATACAATGCAGTCGGCGCAAGACTCGGCGCAGACTCGCTTTCAACTTCAGTTAAGGCGGGCGCTATAGGTATTGCCCTCGTGCTTTTGTTCATGCTTTTAAGATACAGACTTCCGGGCTTACTTGCGGATATAGCGCTTGTTGGCTACACCAGCCTTAACATCGTTATACTGAGCCTTACGGGTATTTCACTCACATTACCCGGCGTTGCGGGCTTCATACTTGGTATAGGTATGGCAGTCGATGCAAACGTTATCATATTTGAAAGAATAAAAGAGGAGATAAACGGCGGAAAGTCAGTCAAGACAGCCATAACAAACGGCTTCTCGAAGGCTCTTTCGGCTATCCTCGACGGTAACATCACCACACTTATTGCCTGTGCGGTATTGCTCTGGCTCGGTACGGGTCCCATAAAGGGCTTTGCGCAGACGCTTATTCTGAGTATCATTGTTTCAATGTTTACGGCGCTCATAGTTACAAGAATTCTTCTCTATGCCGTTGCAAACATCGGTGTCAAGAGCCCCAAGCTCTACGGCGGCAAGTAAGGAGGTTAATGTTATGAATATTGTTAAGAACAGATTTATATACATCGGTATTTCCGCTGTTGTCATACTCTTAGGCATTGCCTCAATGGTCTTTAATGCAGTTCAGGGCAAGGGCGCCTTCAACTATGACATTCAGTTCACGGGCGGTACTTCCATACAGGTAGACCTCGGCAAGGCTGTTACGGACGACGAGCTTTCGGCTCTTGTGAAGGACACCATGGGCGAGGCTCCCGCACAGCTTCAGGCTCTTGAGGGCACCAAGAAGCTCATCAAAACAAAGTCTCTCGATATGGAGACAAGAAATGCCGTTCAGAAGGCTATAATGGATAAGTACGGCGTAGAGGAAAGCAGCTTCACCATTCAGGATGTCAGCGGTACCATAAGCGGCGAAATGAAGAGAAACGCTATACTTTCCGTAGTTGTTGCGTGCATATGTATGCTTATATATGTAAGCATCCGTTTCAAGGATTTCAACACGGGCGCAAGCGCAGTTCTTGCTCTTTGCCACGACGCTCTTGTAGTGCTCGGCAGCTACGCGCTTTTCAGGATCCCTCTGAACAACAACTTCATTGCGGCTATACTTACCGTTTTGGGTTATTCTATCAATGCTACCATAGTTATATTTGACAGAGTGAGAGAAAACAGAAAGTCTTTGGGCAGAAACAACTTCGAGCCCCTTATCAACCTTTCCGTAAAGCAGACGCTCACGCGTTCACTCTTTACTTCTCTTACAACATTCTTTACGGTCGCTTCTCTTTATGTGTTCGGCGTAGATTCCATAAAGCAGTTCGCGCTCCCCATATCGGTCGGCGTTATCTGCGGTACCTACTCCTCTATATTTATAGCAGGCAACATCTGGTATATGCTGTCATCTGCGGCATTGAACAAAAAGCAGAACAAGTCTACAAAGAAGAAGTAATAAACTTTAAAGGACTGCCCGTACAAATGGGCAGTCTTTTTTTTCGGAGGTGCCGTCTATGTCAAAATGGTATGTAAAAAAATGCAGCGCAGACGAGGAAAAGCTTAAGGCTTTCTATGGCTGCGAAAAGCCCCTTGCCTACGCTCTTTACAACAGAAAAATACGCAACAGGGACGAGCTCAAAAAATACAGCGGGGCAAGAAACTATGCCTTTGAACCCATAACCGACCTTAAGGGTGTGAACGAGGCGTTCGGCATAATTTCCGTATCCGTCAAAAACGGCGAAAAAATATATATC
This sequence comes from uncultured Clostridia bacterium, assembly GCA_947631975.1. Taxonomy (GTDB): domain Bacteria; phylum Bacillota; class Clostridia; order Lachnospirales; family CAG-274; genus Gallispira. The sequence continues at coordinate 1,549 of CANRNM010000055.1, read as the reverse complement.
TACGGCGATTATGATGTGGACGGAGTTATGAGCACCTCCATTATGTACAAGGGTCTTAAGGCACTCGGCGCGGATGTGAGCTATTTCATACCCGACAGGGCGGAGGACGGCTACGGCATGAACGAGAGGGCTCTTTCCGATATAATAGACAAGGGCGCGGAGCTTGTCATTGCCTGCGACAACGGCATTTCTGCCATAGAACAGATAGAATATGCCAAAAAAAGAGGCGTAAAGGTCATTGTGCTCGACCACCACGAGCCCGCTTTTGAGGAAACCTCCGAGGGCAAAAGGGATATTCTTCCCTGCGCCGACGCCGTTGTGGATGCCAAGACAGAGCATAGCGGCTACGGCTTTTCGCAGATGTGTGCGGGCGGTCTTTGCTTCCGCTTTATATGCGGTCTTTACGAGCATATGGGCAAAAAGCTCAAAAATAAAAACGAGATCATGGAGCTTGCCTGCGTCGCCACTATATGCGATGTCGTAGACCTTCTGGAGGACAACAGAGCAATAGCGCTGCAGGGGCTTGAACTCATATCCGAGGGCAGCTCAAATCTCGGTCTGCGCACTCTTGTGGAGCTTAAAGAGCTCAAGAAAATAACCGCTTATACAATAGGCTTTGTTATAGGACCCTGCATAAACGCAAGCGGCAGGCTTGACAGCGCAGCCGTTGCGGTCGAGCTTTTTATAACCGATGACAAAAAGAGGGCAAGGGAGCTTGCCGGCATACTCATTGATTTTAATGAAGAAAGAAAGTCAATTACCGTTACTGCGCTTGAAAGGATATCCGAGGCAATAGAAAATTCCTCTCTCATAAATGACAAAATAATAGTCGTGTACGACAAGGACACTCACGAGAGCGTAGCGGGTATAATAGCGGGCAGACTTAAGGAAAGATTCAACCGTCCCGCCATCGTCATAACAAGAGGCGAGGAGTGCTGCAAGGGCTCAGGGCGCTCCGTAGAGAGCTACGACCTTTTCAAGGGACTTTACGCCCACAAAAAGCTTATGCTCAAATTCGGCGGTCATACAATGGCTGCGGGGCTCAGCATTGCCGAGGAAAACATAGACGCTTTAAGAGCGGCGCTCAATGCGGACTGCGAGCTTGAGGTGTCCGATATGGAGCCCATATACAGGCTTGAAACCGTGCTCAAGCCAAGAGATATCACATTAAAGGCGGCAGAGGAGCTGGAAATACTGGAGCCCTTCGGAAAGGCGAACGAAAAGCCCCTTTTCGGCATGAAAAACGCGGGGGCGGAACAGCTTAGGCTTGTGGGCTCGGACGGCAATATAGCTTCGTTTTTTGTAACGGACGGCGCTACTCGTATAAGGGCTGTCGATTTTGACAACGGCGAGCTCTGGGGCGATGTAATGCTAAGCGGAGCAAAAGTAAGCTTTGACGCCGTGTTTTATATAGAAGTAAACGAGTACAAGGGCTATAAAAATCCTCAGCTTGTCATAAAAGATGTAAGACTGCATTAATTCTTATAAATTATAAAAAAATTCACAAAAAAAATCAAATAAAGTTCTTGACATAGGCAAAAAGATGTGA
>CANRNM010000054.1 GCA_947631975.1 uncultured Clostridia bacterium | reverse complement strand
GGGCTAAGGGAAGGTGTCAATCCGAAAGGATTGACGGAAGGGTTTTATTTGTATAAAGGTACTTTTTCGACAGTCTGGGGCGTGCAATGCTCGCCCCTACAAACCACTATGTGAGCTAACCACTTGTAGGGGCGTGCCTTGGTTGCATGGGCGAGCAGTTTTGCGAAGCAAAACGACCAGCCATTGCACGCCCGCCCCCTCAGTCAGGCTTACGCCTGCCAGCTCCCCCGAAAGGGGAGCCGAGAATTTAAAGTTGGGGACCGCTTGGCTGAATCAGCCATAAAACTTTCAGCTAACGACAGCGCCGCTGTCGATATCCGCCGTAAGCAGTCTCACATTGCCCTCCTTATCCTCGGCGGCAAGTATCATTCCTTCGCTTGTGTACTTGCCCTTGAGCATCTTTCTGGGCGCAAGATTGGTCGCCACAACGACCTTCCTGCCCACCATCTGTTCGGGCGTGTAATACTTCGATATGCCCGAAAGTATAGTCCTTGTTTCATCGCCTATCTTTACGGTGGACTTGAGGAGCTTGTTGGACTCGGGCACCTTCTCGCAAGCCATTATCTCGCCTATCTTCATTTCCACCCTGCAGAAATCGTCTATTGTGATATATTCGGCTTCGGTCTTCTTTTCCTGCGCCTCCGCAGCCTTTATCTGCGCTTCCTTCACAGCCTCTATGCGGGGCATAACCTCCTTGGGGTCGAGCCTTGCAAAGAGAATTTCGGGCTTGGGCGTAACAGCCGTGCCGTTCTTGTAAAGTCCGAAACCGTCAAGCTCGTCAAAGCCCCTCTTTTCGGCATTGAGCTGCGAGAGTATCCTCTGCGTGGTGTCGGGCATGAAGGGCTCCAGAAGGCAGGCGCCCACGGTTATGCCCTCTATGAGGTTATAGAGCACCTCGGAGAGCCTGTCCCTTTTGCTCTCGTCCTTGCCGAGCACCCAGGGCTCGGTCTCGTCCACATATTTATTGCATCTCTTGAAAAGAGTAAATATCTCCGTTATGGCGTCGGCTACCCTGAGCTTATCCATACAGCCCTTCACCTTATCACGGCAGGCTGTAACAACATTTTTGAGCTCGTCGTCCACGCTCTCGCAAACGCCCGTGCTCTGCGCCTTTCCGCCGAGGTACTTGTTTGTCATGGATATAGTCCTGTTGACAAGGTTGCCAAGCACATTGGCAAGGTCCGAATTGACCCTCTCTATCATGAGGTCCCAGCTTATAACGCCGTCGTTTTCAAAGGGCATCTCGTGGAGCACGAAATACCTCACGGCGTCCACGCCGAATATATCCACAAGGTCGTCGGCATATATCACATTGCCCTTTGACTTGCTCATCTTGCCGTCGTCCATGAGAAGCCACGGATGACCGAACACCTGCTTGGGGAGCGGAAGGTCGAGCGCCATAAGTATGATGGGCCAGTAAATGGTGTGGAAGCGCACAATGTCCTTTCCTATTAAATGCAGGTCGGCAGGCCACATTGTGTTGAAGCGTTCCGTGCTGTTTCCGCCGCAGTCGTAGCCTATGCCCGTGATATAGTTTGAAAGGGCGTCGAGCCATACATATACCACGTGCTTGTCGTCAAAATCGACGGGTATGCCCCACTTGAAGGACGTTCTCGAAACGCAGAGGTCCTGAAGACCCGGAATGAGGAAGTTATTCATCATCTCGTTTTTCCTTGAAACGGGCTGTATGAACTCGGGGTGAGTGTTTATGTGCTCTATGAGCCTGTCGGCATACTTGCTGAGCTTAAGGAAATAAGCCTCCTCCTTGGCGGGATGCACCTCTCTGCCGCAGTCGGGGCATTTGCCGTCCACAAGCTGGCTCTCCGTCCAGAAGCTCTCGCAGGGCGTACAGTACAAGCCCTCGTAAACGCTCTTGTAAATATCGCCCTTTTCATAGAGCTTTTTAAATATCTTCTGTATCTGCTTTTCGTGGTAGTCGTCCGTCGTCCTTATGAACTTGTCGTAGGATGTGTTCATGAGGTCCCAGAGCCTTTTTATCTCGCCTGCCACGTTGTCCACAAACTGCTTGGGAGTAATACCCGCCTCCTTGGCTTTTTCCTCTATCTTCTGACCGTGCTCGTCCGTGCCCGTCTGGAAGAATACGTCGTAGCCCTCCATTCTCTTGTAGCGCGCTATGCTGTCCGCAAGCACTATCTCATAGCTGTTGCCTATGTGGGGCTTGCCCGATGTGTAGGCAATGGCTGTTGTGATGTAGTATTTTCCTTTATCCATAATATTCCTCCTTTACATAGGCATATAAAATATGCCGAAAATAAAAAACGCCATCCTCTGCAAAGGACGACTTGTCGTGTTACCACCTTATTTCATCTGCGCCTCACGGCACAGACCTCAGCGGGTACTATCATACCCCGACGCTGTAAAGGGCGCCTCCCATCGCAGCCTATGCATATATGCAGTCGGTGCGCAGCTCCAAGACCATATTCGGCAAAGTCCACGATACGCCCTCTCACCGCCGGGCGTTCTCTGTAAACAGGCGCTTGACCTACTCTTCTTTTCACAGCCTTTTTATTTATTGATGATAATATGATAACACAGCGGTTAAGCTTTGTCAACAAAATTTTTAAACATATTTCCATTTCTATTTTGCAAAATATACACTGTTTTTATATAAAAACAACAGACAGAGACATATATTAAATCACATATATGTCTCCGCCTGTTTGTTTTATTGCAGTACAAATCATTTTTTGACAAATATTCTTGATTATTAATTAAATACTCAATTTATACTTATATTTCAATGTCAATACTTTGTTGATAAAAACTATTCTATATGAGTTGTAATACAGCTGATCTCAACATAATTTGCTCCTCTATCATCTCATCGCTCCATATACCACAACAATCTGCCTGTTATACAACATCTACCGACTTACATTTTATAATGATTTGGAAATAACCGTCGGTAAGATCATTCATGACAGAAAAATTTATTGAATCATCTTCGACAGTTGTCTGTATAATGCTGATTTGTTCCCAATTAACCTGTTCAGGACAATAAAATTGCTGTACATCTTTAAAAATAACAGTAATAATACCCGTTTCCGGTATATCGTCAGTATACCACTCTTGCATCCAGTAAGCAAAGTCAATACGCATTTCAACACTTTTTGACTCAATATCATAAGTTACAGAATCAAAAAGACTATCATGTAAATAATATTTTCCGGTAAATTCTTGTAATGTCATATATTTATTCTCCTTTCGGTAAAATGTGCGAAGATTTACTGTTTTTTGACACAGGATTACCTTGTCGATCCAGATACATATCTCTTGTACTTGTTGCATTAGGATTAAGTATATGAAAGTGATTTTTGCTTCTAAAACCATTTGCTCCTATCATCGGTGTATCATATCTTATCTTCAAACCAGTAGAAGGTTCACGGTAAGTGTACGAACCTATAATCGCTTGAGCAGGATGCGAAATATCTTCCCAACCTCTTGAAATCAATCCTAAACCATTTTCGGGTAGATCAGCAGCAATAGCAATAATATGACCTTTTGTGCCACTATAATGGTAGCTTAGAGATTTACTCATTAGTTTTCCTCCTTTCAAACGCTTTCGCCGTTTTTGAAGGAAAGTTAATTATACTAATGCCCTGTTCTTTTAATTTTTCAAAGCAATGATAATTAGCAGAACCATATACAATAATTAATTTAGGTGACAGCCTTTTTATCATTTCATCAAGACCATCCTCAAATCGTTTGCGATTGAGTAATTTTCTTGGACTTCCACCTACAGTACCGATGGCAACAACACTATTTTGAGGAATTCCGGCAAAACAATAATCGTATGTTTCAGGTGTTCCCCAGCGAACATTATTTATAACCTCTCCACCTTGCCTACCATAGCAATAACCAAAGGCTCTCATACGATAAGTATTATAAATTTTCAGCGGTTCCGGAAAATCCTGATATGTAGAGAAATCCGGAGTAATAATCCCTGCAAAATGCTGAAGTATTCTGAAAGCAGTTTTATAACCAAACCAAATCCCGCAAGTACTGTCAAACTTGTAATCATCTGTATAAAAACATACAAATGCCGAATTCTTAAATTCTTTGTTTTTATGTTCAAGCTCCTTTTTATAAATACTACGAGCCTCATCGTATGTAATAATATTTTCAGGAATACTCTTTGCCGTAGTCGGACAATATGGAATATCATGTTCTGTAAATGTTGCACCCTTTACCATAAAGGCATTCCAAATATCTCGACACCCTTTTCTTACTGTAGATGAATCATAATTTTTTTCTGTATTCAAAAAAAATCACCTCTCAAATATAAATTTTAAGCAATGTAAAATTTTATATTTCCGAGGTATTTTGTAGAATTGCTTAGGTCCAAACAGAAATATTCGGAAACACAAAATTTAAATCAAAAAAAACATAGTTATATGTAATATAATCCAAAAAAATTTGATTTTTTTTAATTGAATTATTGACTAATGTTCCGAATATTGCTATAATAGAATTGCTTAGGTTCGGATAGAAATATTCGGAACGATTTGCTGCAAGTTCTATTTATATAGTGCTTGCAGCTTTTTAAATTTAAAATTACAGACTCTCAAAGGCAACCCCTCCTTTACAAAAATTTTATTTATTATTTATTCAGCCCATTTGTACATAACATTGTGTTCGGTAAAATCCGTCCACAGAAGATATTCCTCTTTTCTCAATCTGCCAAGTACAATAACAGGCGGAACATTGGCTCTTTTTGCACACTCTTCAATGCATTCCCAACGATCATATAGACCGGATTTAACAAAATTGTTAAACAATTCAATAGGAATCAAAGTATCTGCAGCAAATTTATCAGCTTTTTCTTCCATTTCATTTGAAACACTGTCAAAGTCTACAAAACGAGCATTTAAGTCCCCATTCAAAATATGACCTATCTCATGAAAAAGTGTAAACCAAAACCTGTCTGCAGCGCCCCCTCTAATAGTCAAACACAACAAAACCCTGTTGTCATCTGTCTGCTTTATAAAGCCTTGTACCGGAGCACCTTTAAAATGATGGACTACACAAAAGATAATACCGCATTTGGCAAATAATAACCTTAATTGTTCTAAAATATAGTTAATTTTATTACTATCCATAGAGATAAGATCTTTTATTATAGGAATACTTTCAATCAGTTTTTCCTTGTTAAATTTTAAAGGTATTGTATTTTCTCTTACCTTATTTGCTTGCAATTCACATACTGTCTGCCATGCAAATAAGACATATGGATTAACTTTTGAGTTTTTTCTGATTTGCGCTCTATATGCAGCATTATAACTGATTTTGGGTATATCTGTAAGGTTACTTATACCAAGTTTTTCTCGAAGTTGAATTATCTTTTTGGGTTCATCACTTACTGCTTGAATAAGTTTGCGATTTACAAGATACTCATATACATCCTTAAGTTCCTTTAAAATTTCTGTTTCTTGGGATGTAATTTTGTTTTCTTCTTCAAAACGCAGTATTTCCATATCATATTCTGCCTGTAATTTAAGCCAGTATGTTGGTTCTTTATCAATAGCATAACTCAATTTTTTTGCAAATGCAGTTGAAATAGGCTTAAAACCATTTATAACTGTGCTAATATGTTTTTCGGTTGCACCGGTACGAATTGCTAATTCCTTTTGAGACATTCCGACTTTAGTGATTTCTTCAAGGAGGTAATGACCGGGATGTTTTACATTAATATTATTTTTATCCATATTTACACTCCTTTCAAAAAATGTTAACCAATTGGGTAATGAGTTCTAAAATAATTCCATTCCTATTATGATATAATTATATCATTTCAATTTCGTCATGTCAAGGAAAGTTTTTAATAAAATATTTTTTTACATTGATTGATTTTGTAACTATGTATATACGAAAATAATTAGAAAATAATTAATAACACATAAAATAATTTCCCCATAAATAATTAGACTTGTTATCCGATATGTGGTATAATACAAATTGTTGCCGTATAACGGCTTAAAAAATACGATTACACAAGGAGCAAAACTATGTACAGACTTATAGCTACGGACTGCGACGGCACAATACTTGACAGCGAGGGCTTTCTGCCCGACGAAATAATAAGCGTATTCAGGCGCCTTGACTCCATGGGCGTACATATTCTGCCCGTAACGGGGCGCAACGACATAATAGCGCGGGACTATCTGGACGAGCTTGACATAGGCTGTCCCATAATAGGCTGCAACGGCGCAACGCTTGTAAACTTCGATACGGGCGAGAGATTTTTCACAAAGGCTATAGACAAGACCTCCGTGCTTAAATTCATGGACATATGCAAAAGGCTTAATACGCCCTGCAAGATATTCACAACGGAAAGACAGTACACAAACAGCAGAGAGCTTTACGAGGGCGGAATAAACCTCATAACCGTTGGATATAAAAAGGAAATGACATATCACATAGAAACGACACTGGTAGAGGACATATACGCCGTGGCGGAGCTGGAGAACATAATAAAATGCGTGGTGGTGAATAATGACGTGGACTTCGTGCTGAAGGTAAGGGACATTATAAATGAGGAAATACCCTCTCTTAAAGCTGTGCAGTCCAACTGGAACTGCATAGACATAAACAGGCGCGATGTGTCAAAGGGCGCAGCCATGCTGGAATATGCCGATATGCTGGGCATAAAAAAAGACGAAATAATAGCCTTCGGCGACAGCGAAAACGATATATCAATGCTTGAAGCCGCAGGACTGGGCATAGCCGTGGGCAACGCTCACGACATAGTGAAAAAAAGCGCCGATAGGGTGATAGGCACTAACGATGAAAAGGGCGTGGCAGTGTTTTTGAGGGAAGTGTTTGGGTTGTAAAAAACTCCCCCAACCGGGGGAGTTTAAGACTGTGCTCACTCCTACAATAAATGCAATGTAAATATAACCATTTGGGGACAGTCCCGCAGAATATTAAGCTTGTTGTTGTTTTGCAAGGCTTGTGCAATACCGTTCAAAACAACAAAACAGTCAAGTTCGGGACAGTCCCCGTTATCGCTAGGTATGGGCTGTGCGGGGACTGTCCCGAAAAGCAGCAGCCTGTTGTCCCGAGCTATGCTGCACTTTGTTTGTAAAGTGAAAAGTTATGTATAGTGCGGGACTGTCCCTAAATTCAAAATATTTAAAAAAATGTTTATCGACACGCAAAAAAAACTCCCCTCCGGGGGAGTTTTTCCTACACACGCCTTTATTTCTCCACTATACCAAGCTCCTTAAGTCTATCGAAGACCATCTTACCCACGGCGTTATAGCCGTATTTATTGAGGTAATTTTCGGTCTTGAGGCAGGCGGGCACAACGCCCTGCGCCATTTCCGCCTTATCGCTGTCGGTATATTCCACGCCCTCTATATTTTGAGCGCAGAGGAGTTTTCTTATATTTACATAATGCGAGCCGAACCTTTGAGTAAGCTGTGCGTCAAGAGCGGAGTTCTGCGCCTCCGAGCCGCCTATTCTGCCCAGAACGACATACTTTCCGTTCTCGCCGAAGCGCTCGGCAAAGCTCTCGAACTGACCCGCAAGCTCATTGTCGTCGGCATAGCCGCCGCCGTCGCCTATCTGCAAAATATTGATATAGTCGTTGTACTCTCTGGAGCCCTCGGTCTCTATGACAGTACCCGCGCTTATATCTATATCGTCCTGCTTTCCGTCCTCGCGGTTGAAATAATAAGCCTTGGGCTTAGTGAGGTCGGCGCTGTCGGTTTCGCCGTAAATAGTACACTTTATGCCGTCTACAACGCAGGGATTAAAGCCGGGATTGACCTCCTGCATGCAGGGGTTGACGCTCTGACCGCCCTCGGATGTGATCTTGAGCTCTATAAGGTCCTCGTTCGTACCGCTCACGGTGAAGTCCTCCGCCACAACAAAGGGCACAGCGCCCGTTCTGCCGAGCACGGTAAGGCTGTCCTCGCCGAAAACGCCCATGTTCGACACCTCATAGGGATAGTCCTCGCTTTCGAGGAAGCCCTCGAGGGTGGCAGGGTAGTTGGTGCCGCCGCCGTAGGTGCCGTAGGTGAAGCCGTCGCCCCAGCAGGCTATGCCGGGAGTTTTCTCGAGTATAGCCTCGCGCCTTGCCTTATCCTCGGCATTTTTGGCTTTTTCCTGCGCCGCCTTTTCGTTGTACTGCACTATTCTCTGTTCAAAATCGTCCGTGAGCCAGAACTTTTTGTTGTCGAAGAACTTGAACATAACGGCGCAGAGCAGGGCAAGCGCAATTATTATAACGATACATATGATATTTTTTTTATTATTGTCCATTTTTTTCACCGCTCTTCTTTTCAGTGCGTGAATAGTTGTCGCCGTAGCCGTAGCTGTAGCCGTATTTATAGCCGTACTTGTAACCGTACTTATAGCCGTACTTGCCGTATTTGCCGTAGTGTCCGTACTTTCCGCCCGATGCCGAAACGCTGTTCACAACTATACCCAGAATATTCACATCGAACATCTCGGCGCTTGAAATAGCTCTTTCGACCTGCTCGTAAACGGTTATGTCCTGTCTTGTAACGAGTATAAGACCTGCCGTCTGCTTTGTGAACACAAGAGCGTCCGAAACCACGTTTATGGGCGATGTATCTATAACAACATAGTCGTATTTATCCTTTATGTCGTTTATGAACTTGACCATATTTTCGGAAGAAAGCATCTGCGAGGGGTTGGGCGGTATGGGACCTGCCGTGAGCACATCCAGATTGCCGCTGACCCTCCTGTGCACAGCCCTGTCAAATGTAGTCTTGTTGGCAAGCAGAGTTGAAAGACCGTCCTTGTTGCTGAGATCAAACATCTTGTGCTGAACGGGCTTTCTAAGGTCGGCGTCCACAAGAAGGACCTTGGCTTCCGTCTCGCCTATTGTGATACAGAAGTTAGCCGTTGTAGTGGACTTGCCTTCGCCCGGCGAAGGGCTCGAAACAACGAATACATTTGACTTCTCTGTGGAGAGGGCGAACATCATGTTGTTACGCATAGTGTTGTAAGCCTCGCGCACCGCAAAGGGGATATCCTTGCCCAAGTCGAGCATGGTCTGCCTTACCTTGCTTTCGGTCATGGGCTTTTGGAGCTTGAGCTTCACAAGCACCTTGTTGGGCTTTTTCTTCTGCTGTCCCGCAAACTCATAGAAGGGGATCTCGCCTATAAGGGGCTTATTGAATTTTTCAACGGCGTCGTCGCCCGACTTTATGGTATTGTCAAAAAGGAATTTAACAATATAGAAGCCCGAAGCGAGAATGAAGCCTATTATAAAGCCTATGAGGGCATTTTTTCTTGCGCTGGGAGCCGAGGGATTTGTGGGCACCTTAGCCGTGCCGACCGCCTCGACCGCGCCCGCGCCTACAACTCTTATGAGCACCTCGGGAGCTATCTCCGCAATATAGTTGCACATGTCGGCGGCTATAACGGGGTCTCCGCAGGTGGCGTCAGCCCTTATAAGCTCGGTCTCGTTGACTGTGCTGTAGGCTATCTTATTCGCTACGCTGGCAGTGGATATAGTGCTCACTCCGCCTATTTCCTCAAAGCCGAAATAGAGCTCGAGCTCCTCCTGAGAGTAGTTTTCCATGAGCTTGGAGCCTATGTCGTCCACCACAACATCCTCCTGAAGTATGGCTATGCAGGTCTCGGCAAGCTGCTGGGCAGCGGTAAGCTCCGACTGATTCACCGTGTCTATTGCGGTCTTGTTGGTAGTGTTCTTAACATAGAGCGACACAGATGATGTGAACTGATAGGGTATGAAAATCTTTGTGAAGCCGAAGGCAAGCACAAAGCCTATGACTGCCACACAGAGTATCACCCATTTTTTGACAAGTATAATGTCAAGTATTTCCTTTAGGTCTAAGGTTTCTTCCGTTAAATTTCTTTCTTCCATAATAATTTCTCCATTAATAATAGTTTATTTATATTTTCTAAAAGCTGAACGCTTCCTTTATTCCCTTCCATTTTTGGTCCTTATCGCTTAGATTGAGCGGCGTGCCGTCCGCAAGCGTATAGCCCTCCGCCGAAGCGGAGCCCTTATATTCGCCCTTTATACCCGCCATAGACCAGTCTATATTTATGTCGGGGTCGTTCCAGGCTATGCCTCCCTCGTCGTTGGGATGGTAGAAGTCCGTGCATTTGTAGCAGAACTCCGCCGTGTCCGTGAGCACCGCAAAGCCGTGGGCAAAGCCCTCGGGAATGTAGAACTGCTTTTTGTTCTCCTCCGAAAGCTCCACGCCGAACCATTTGCCGTAGGTGGGGCTATCCTTCCTAAGATCCACAGCCACATCGAACACAGCGCCCCGCACAACTCTCACAAGCTTGCCCTGCGGGTATTGCTTCTGATAGTGAAGCCCTCTGAGCACACCCTTTGACGAGCAGGATTGATTGTCCTGGACGAAGTCCAGATCAAGTCCCGCCTCCTCGAGGTCTCTCTTGTTGTAGGTCTCCATGAAATAGCCTCTGCTGTCGCCGTGAACGGCAGGCGTTATGACATATAACCCCTCTATGGGGCATTTTTCGACCTTTATCTGTCCCATATCATTCTCCTTTTTTTAATTCTTCAAGGTATCTTTTGAGCGCATCGCGCCAATCGGGGAGAGGCGCAAAGCCCATTTTAACAAGCTTGGACTTGTCAAGTCTGCTGTTGAAGGGGCGTTTTGCCTTCGAGATACCGTATTCCTCCGTGGTTACGGGTATGACCCTCGTTTTTTTGCCCGCCTGCAAAAAGATCTCGCAGGCGAAGTCATACCATGATATATAACCGCCCTCGTTTGTGGCGTGATAATATCCGTATTTGTCTGTTTCTATCATATCGACAAGCAATATTGCCAGATCATAGGTATATGTCGGCGTGCCTATCTGGTCGTTTACAACTCTTATTTCGTCATATTTATCGCTCAAGCGGAGCATTGTCTTTATGAAATTGCCTCCGTTCAAGCCGAATACCCAGGCTATGCGCACAATGAAGAACTTGTCGAGCGCATCTCTAACGGCAAGCTCGCCTCCGAGCTTTGTTTCGCCGTATACATTGAGCGGGGCGTAGTCCCTGCAGTCGGGCTGCCAAGGCTCTGTGCCTTCGCCGTCAAAAACATAGTCGGTGCTTATATACATGAGCTTTATGTCAAGCTCTGCGCATACACCCGCAATATTTCTTGTGCCGTCAATATTGACCGCCCTCACCTTGGGTATGTTTTCGGCGTCCTCCGCCGCGTCAACGGCAGTCCAGGCGGCGCAGTGTATAACGGCGTCGGGCTTCTCGGAGCCTATGACGCGCCTTACGGCTTCCGCGTCCGTTATGTCCATTTCGTCTATGTCCACGCCCACGGCTGTATGACCTCTTTTTTCAAGCTCATTTACGGCGTCGTGTCCCAGCTGACCCTTTACGCCCGTTACTAAAACCTTCATATTAATGTTAATCCTCCGGATAGCTTCTTATGGTTGATGTTTTTCATTTTGGGGACAGTCCCGAAAAAGTTTAACGCATTCTCCCTCAGTCGCCCTACGGGTATCAGAACTTTCCCTCCGGGAAAGCGATACTTCGTATCGTCGGATTAATCTTTCCGATTCAAATGCCAGCTCCCTCCCGGAGGGAGCCTATATAGTAGCGTTTCTGTAAGCCTCCCTCACCGAGGGAGGTGTCAGGCGTCAGCCTGACGGAGGGAGTTTTATATGCTGCGGGACTGTCCCCGCATATCCTAACTTCTACCTATCCCCATACATCTTTTCATAATAATCCTTATACTCCCCCGAAATGATGGTCTCCCACCATTTTTTATTATCGAGGTACCACCTTATGGTCTTCTTTATGCCGTCCTCAAACTTAGTTTCGGGCAGCCAGCCAAGCTCATTGTGTATCTTTGTGGGGTCTATGGCGTAGCGCATATCGTGCCCCTTCCTGTCTGTAACAAATGTTATGAGGCTCTCGGGCTTGCCGAGCTCCTTACATATGAGCCTTACTATGTCTATATTTTTCTTTTCGTTGTGTCCGCCTATGTTGTAGACCTCTCCGACTCTGCCCTTGTGTATAATGAGGTCTATTGCCTTGCAATGGTCCTCCACATAGAGCCAGTCGCGCACATTTTCGCCCTTGCCGTACACGGGAAGGGGCTTATCGTTAAGCGCATTTGCTATCATAAGCGGAATGAGCTTCTCGGGGAAATGATAGGGTCCATAGTTATTTGAACAGCGCGATATGCTCACGGGCAAGCCGTAAGTCCTGTGATAAGCCAGCACAAGCAGGTCTGCCGAAGCCTTTGACGCGCTGTAGGGGCTTGAGGTGTGTATGGGCGTTTCCTCCGTGAAGAAAAGGTCGGGTCTGTCGAGAGGAAGGTCGCCGTAGACCTCGTCCGTAGACACCTGATGATAGCGTGTGATGCCGTATTTTCGGCAGGCGTCCATCATCACCTGAGTACCCATAATGTTTGTTTCAAGAAAAACGGAGGGATCTTCAATAGAGCGGTCAACATGGCTCTCCGCCGCAAAATTGACGACCATATCGGGCTTTTCCTCCTCAAAGAGCTTATAAACCGCCTCTCTGTCCCTTATATCAGCCTTCACGAATCTGAAATTATCATTGTCCATAACGGGCTCCAGCGTGGAAAGATTGCCCGCATATGTGAGAGCGTCGAGGCAAATTATTCTGTAGTCCTTGTATTTATCGAGCATATAGAACACAAAATTGCTGCCTATAAAGCCCGCTCCGCCTGTAACTATAACAGTCATTTTTTATTTCTCCCTTAATATCTGTATTTGTTTTCGGCAGCCCTCATAAGATGCCTGCCGTAAGCCGATTTGCCGTAAAGCTCCGCGCAGTGCATGAGCTGTTCGCGCGTTATCCAGCCGTTTCTGTAAGCTATCTCCTCAACGGAGGATATCATTATACCTTGGCGCTCCTCTATCACCTTCACAAACTCCGCGGCGTCGTTCAGCGCGTCCACGGTGCCCGTGTCGAGCCATGCAAAGCCTCTGCCCAGAGTGATGACCTCCAGCTCGCCGTCGTCGAGATACATTTTGTTCAAGTCCGTTATCTCCAGCTCGCCTCTTGCGGAGGGCTTCACCCTTTTTGCCCTCTCCACGACGCTCTTATCGTAGAAATAAAGTCCCGTAACGGCGTAATTCGACTTGGGGTTTTGGGGCTTTTCCTCTATGGATACCGCCTTGCCCTCGCTGTCAAACTCCACTATGCCGAAGCGCTCGGGGTCGTCCACATAGTAGCCGAAGACGGTAGC
>CANRNM010000053.1 GCA_947631975.1 uncultured Clostridia bacterium | reverse complement strand
GGCTTGCGTCATCCGATACGCTCGGATGATGAACAGCCTCCACCTGAGGATGCTTTGAAAGATATTCAACTACCTTGAGCGCATTTTCAACATGTCTTTCCACTCTCAAGGAAAGCGTTTCAAGTCCCTGGAGGAAGAAAAAGGCATGGAAGGGCGATATAGTTGCGCCCGTATCTCTTAAGAGTATGGCTCTTATCTTTGTTACGAAGGCGGCGGGACCTACAGCCTTTGTGAAGCTTACGCCGTGATAGCTGGGGTTGGGCTCCGTGAGGGATGCAAACTTGCCCGAAGCCTCCCAGTCGAATTTTCCGCTGTCCACTATAACGCCGCCTACGGACGTGCCATGACCGCCTATGAACTTGGTTGCCGAATGTACCACTATATCTGCGCCATATTCTATGGGTCTCACAAGATAGGGCGTTGCAAATGTGGAATCCACAACGAGGGGTATTTTGTGGCTGTGAGCTATTTCCGCTATTTTCTCAATGTCCACTACATCGGAATTGGGATTGCCCAGAGTTTCGATATACACTGCCTTTGTGTTCTCCTTTATGGCGTTTTCCACCTCGTCATAGTCGAATATGTCCACAAATGTGGTGTCTATGCCGTACTGCGGGAGAGTGTGTGCCAGAAGGTTGAATGTTCCGCCGTAAATATTCTTTGCGGAGACGATATGGTCGCCCTTCTGCGCAAGGTTCTCTATTGTGTATGTAACGGCGGCTGCGCCCGAGGCTACCGCAAGAGCCGCAACTCCGCCCTCAAGCGCCGCTATTCTCTGCTCGAATATATCCTGCGTGGGATTTGTGAGCCTGCCGTAGATATTGCCCGCATCGGCAAGACCGAAACGCGCCGCCGCATGGTCGCAGTTTCTAAAAACATAGGACGAGGTCTGATAAATGGGTACCGCCCTTGAATCCGTAACGGGATCGGGCTTTTCCTGTCCCACATGAAGCTGCAGCGTTTCAAATTTAAGATCTCTCTGTTCTCTCGTTTTTTTACTCATATTATTTCTCTCCTTTCGATTAAAACTAATCCGCAAACAACGGCGTTGAAAGATATCTGTCGCCCGTGTCGGGAAGTAATACCACTATGTTTTTATTTTTGTTTTCCTCTCTCCTTGCAAGCTCGGCAGCCGCATAAAGCGCTGCGCCCGAGGATATGCCCACGAGTATGCCCTCCGTCTTGGCAAATTTGTTGCCGTATTTGAAGGCGTCGTCGTTCTCTACGGCTATGACCTCATCGTATATGCCCGTGTTGAGAGTGTCGGGCACAAAGCCCGCGCCTATGCCCTGTATCTTGTGCGCTCCGCCGTGTCCCTCGGTGAGAACGGGAGAGCTCTTAGGCTCAACGGCAACAATCTTTATATCGGCTCTCTTGCTCTTTAAATACTCGCCTACGCCGCTGACCGTACCGCCCGTGCCCACGCCTGCAACGAAAATATCTACCTTGCCTTCCGTAGCCTCCCATATCTCGGGACCCGTTGTGAGCTTATGCGCCTCGGGATTGGCAGGGTTCACAAACTGACCGAGTATTACGGAGCCCTCTATTTCCTTGTTGAGCTCCTCTGCCTTTTGAATAGCGCCCGTCATGCCCTTTGAACCGTCCGTGAGCACCACCTGCGCTCCGTATGCCTTAAGAAGATTTCTTCTTTCAACGCTCATCGTCTCGGGCATTGTGAGTATAGCCTTATAGCCCTTAGCCGTGGCAACGGCTGCAATGCCTATGCCCGTGTTTCCGCTTGTGGGCTCTATGATAGTTGCGCCGGGCTTGAGCTGTCCGCTCTCCTCAGCCTTCTTTATCATGGCTGCGGCGATTCTGTCCTTTACGCTGCCCGCGGGATTGAAATATTCAAGCTTGGCGTATATGTTGTCAACGCCCTCGGCTTTATTAAAATTGTTGAGCCTTAATATAGGCGTGTTGCCTATAAGCTCCGTCATACTGTTATAAATTTTAGCCATTTTAAAGCTCCTTTCATACTATTCATAGTAAATTGATATGTTTTATGTTTATGAGTATACCATTTTTTTCATATCATGTCAATAGGAAATTTCAATTTTTTTCAAAAAAATAAGAGAGCCGTTTTAAAGCTCTCTTGAGATCTTCTTTTTAAGCGATATAAAGTCGTCAAACTTTTTTGTGCTGTAGTTGATTATAAGCTCCTCGGGCATATTTACGCTCATAAGAACATCCCTGCAGTTGTCAAAATTGCCGATGGCTGTGTGATAATGCGCGTCGCTGCCGAGTATGACGGGGAGCGACTGTTTTATGCACTCCTTTAAAAGCTCCGCAACTATCTTCTCTCCGCCCTCTCTGCTGCCTCCCTTGGCAAAGGACGAATTGTTTATCTCAAGCAGCGTGTTGTTATCCCTTGCCGTCGTAACCACTTTCTTTATGTTTATAGGATAGCGCGGGTCTCCGGGATGACCTATTATGTTGACAAAGGGATTTTTAACAGCGTTCACTATGGCGGATGTGTTTTCCTCCTCCGTGCCGGGCGCGATGCATGGCAGATGAAGGCTCGCTATGACGATATCCAGCCTTTTCAATATCTTCTTATATATTGCCTTGTCGATTCTTCCCTCATAGTCCATTATATTCAGTTCTATGCCCTTGAATATCTTTACGCAGTCTATGTATTCCGGGAGCACCTTCAAGTTAAGAAAATGCAGATAACCGCAGGAGCCCGGCATTGCGGGAGCGTGGTCTGTTATGCCCAGATATTCAATACCTATGGAGGCGGCATATTTGGCGTTTTCCGTAACGGTGCTGTAGGCATGTCCGCTTGCGACGGTGTGGGTGTGCATATCGAGCTTGTAATGTGGCATATAATCACAGCCTTTCAATTAATTGTCTGTATACAAATCGGAATAAATGATTTATAATTAAGTTAACTAAAAACATTCATATTATAAAAATAAGCGGAGGTGATAAGTATGAAGCTCTATAAAAAGGAAACGCATACCATAGAAAGAATAGCCGAGGTAAGGTGTAATTGCTGCGGAAAAATAATAGAAAAAAACAAATACGGCTATTCGGCAGACTATCTTTCGGTAGAAAAGCGCTGGGGCTACGGTAGCAGTATGGACGGCGAAAGACACAGCTTCGACCTCTGCGAGGACTGCTATAAGCGAATCGTCTCCGCCTTTAAGCTGGGCGTTGAAGGCGAGGATTAGTCCTCCGCTCTGCAGCTGAATGTCAGAAATTCCACTCTCGACGCGCCGTTTTTCTTAAGCACCTTTGCGCACTCGTTCACGGTGGCGCCCGTTGTATAAATATCGTCTATAAGAAGTATGCTTTTGCCCTTTATTGCCTCCTTATCCCTTACGGCGAAGGCACGCTTTATGTTTTTGAGCCTTTCCTCCCGCGAGAGAAAATTTTGGGGCTTGGTGTCCACGACTCTTTCAAGCGCCGAAACACAAGGCGTATTGAGCCTTGACGCCACCATTGCCGCAGGTATGTCGGACTGATTGTAGCCCCTTTGCCTCATTCTGTTTTTGTGCAGGGGAACGGCTGTAACCATATCAAAGCCGCAAAGAGCGTTTTTCTCGGCATAGTCAGCCATTATTTCACCGAAATATCTGCCTATATGCTTCATATTTCTGTATTTGCAGTTGAGCACGGCATTTCTCACATTGTCCTTATATTCAAACACGCTGTGCCCCCTGTCAAAATAGAGCCTTGTGCCGTTACAGCTTCTGCACTTGCCTCTGTGGTATATTATCCTGCCGCACACGGGACATCTGTCTAAGACGGGTTCGTCAAAATCGGCTCTGCACTCGGCGCACAGTATACCGCCTCCGAAGGGCATAACGCTTCCGCACCCCACGCAAATATGGGGATAGACCAACGAAACAATATCACTCGCTATCTCCTTCATCAGCTTCATCGGCTTCATTTTCGCTGTCCTCGGACTTATATTTCCTGAATATCTCCATAAATTCCTCACCCGAGATATTTTCCCTCTCGCAGAGAAATTCCGCTATTTCCTCAAGCGCCTGCTTGTTTTCAAGAAGCATTTGCTTTGCCTTCTCGTGGCACTCGCGTATTATGGAAAGCACTTCCTTGTCAAGCTCAGCTATTGTCTTTTCACCCACAATGGCGACTCTCTCGCCCGAAAGATATCTGCTCTGTATGCTTTCAAGCGCCATCATGTCGAATTTGTCGCTCATGCCGTAAAGGCTTATCATGCTTCTGGCAAGGTCTGTGGCTCTCTCTATATCGTTTGACGCGCCCGTTGTAACGGAGCCGAACTCTATCTCCTCCGCGCTCCTGCCCGCAAGCAGAACGGTTATCTGCGCAAGTATCTCATCCTTGCTCTGGAGGAAGTGCTCCTCCTCGGGCATCTGCATGGTATAGCCCAGAGAGCCCATTGTTCTGGGGATTATGGTTATCTTCTGCACTGGCTGGGTATTCTTCTGCAAAGCCGTGGCAAGCGCATGACCTACCTCGTGGAACGAAACTATCTTCTTTTCCTTATCGGACATTATTCTGTCCTTCTTCTCCTTGCCCGCTATTACCACCTCTACGGACTCCATGAGGTCCTCCTGTATTATCTTGTCCCTGCCAAGTCTTACAGCCCTCAAAGCCGCCTCGTTTACTATATTGGCAAGATCTGCTCCGCTGGCTCCGCTGGTGGCAAGACCTATCTTTTCAAGGTCTATGTCGTCGCCCTGCTTCACATTCTTGATATGCACCTTCAAAACGGCGACCCTGCCCTTAAGGTCGGGATTTTCCACGATTATGCGCCTGTCAAAGCGTCCCGGTCTCAAAAGCGCCTTGTCCAGCACCTCGGGTCTGTTGGTGGCGCCTATGATGACAACACCGCCCGAGGAATCGAAGCCGTCCATCTCCGAAAGCAGCTGATTGAGCGTCTGCTCGTTGTAGTTATAACGGCTGTCTCTTTTCTGACCCACGGCGTCAAGCTCATCTATGAACACTATACAGGGGGCGTTTTGCTGCGCGCTCTTAAAAAGCTCCCTCACCCTCGAGGCGCCCACGCCCACGAACATTTCCTCAAAATCGGAGCCCGAAAGACTCATAAACGTAACCTTGGCTTCGCCTGCCACAGCTCTGGCAAGAAGCGTCTTGCCCGTGCCGGGAGGGCCTGCAAGAAGCGCGCCCTTGGGCTGTTTGGCGCCTATCTGCTTATATTTTTCGGGATTGTGCAGGAAGTCTATTATCTCCTGCAGGGACTCCTTGGCTTCCTCCTGTCCCGCAACATCGGCAAATGTAACGCCCGTTTCCTTCTCCATATACACCTTGGCGTTTGACTTGCCCATTGCGCCCGCGCCCATTCTGCCCAGACCGAAGCGCATAAGGAACATAAAGCCCAGATACATTATAACAAGGGGAACTACCCAGCTTGTTATAAACGAAATGATGGGCGAATTGTACTGTATGGGGGAATAGAACTCTACATTGTGCTTTCTGAGTATGGGCACAAGCTCATCATATGATATCCTGCCCACATTGAAGTACTTGTTGCCCGATGTGAGCTGTTTGTCGCCCTCCTCCAGCTTATCGGCATAGGGATACACCACGAGCATATCGGAGCGGAATTCCACCTTTTCTATCTTGTCCTTCTCCACCATATTTACAAAATCGCTGTAATTAAGCTCGCTGAGCGACCTAAGAGATAAGGTGTGCATCACCACGTTGAATATGACGGTGAACACAAGCGAGACCACAAGTATTCTCAGAAAAAGCTTTATGTCCGAATTGTCCTTTCCTCCGTTGTCATTTTTTATATTGTCGTCGTTATCACGGTTATTACTTTCCATTACAATATCCTCCGTTTTTCCGCACGCAGGCGCAGGTCTGCGCGCATTAAAGAAATTATTTTGTGTCTGTCCTTTCTATTTTATAACAATAACCGCATATTTTCAACAAATATAATGTATGTTTTATAATTTTTTAATAATTGCCGATTTGTAGTAATGGTTCAATATAGCCTTGTAATCCGCTCCGTTGTTAGCCATATAGCAGGCTCCGTACTGGCTCATGCCCACTCCGTGGCCGTAGCCGCGCGTGTTTATGACAAAGCCGTCTGCGCCCTTTTGTATGTCAAAGCTTGTCGAACGCAGACCCAGAATACTTCTTACGCCTGCGCCCGTGTATTCTCTGTCCCCTATTTTTATATTGAGCACATAGCCTGCGGGACTTTTCGTAACCCCGCCTATGTTTTCGCTTCCGAATATTGCCTTGAATTTCTCCCTTGATACGGTGAGGCTGCCCTCAAAATAGGGCGAAAATTTATCGCCCTCGGACTCCACGCTCGAAAGATAGGGTATGTCCTGCGTCCACACATTTTCACATTCCTCCGTGCGTCCGTTCGTTGTGGAGCAGAAAACGGCAAGTATGGGCTCGTTGTCATATTCCAGTATCTCGCCCGCCGTAGAATACACGGCGTTTTTTATTTTATTGTAGTTTTCATCGAAGCTTTTGCCCCACATTGCGCGCATACGCTCCGTATCTATATGCGCCTGCGCTATGTTGTCATAGTTGAGAGACGGGTCCTTGCTAAGCTGTCTTACGGCGTATGTTCTGGAGGCGACCGCCTGTGCCTTGAGCGCCTCGTGAGGGAAGTTGACGGGCATCTCGCCTGCCACAACACCCACAACATAATCCTCCAGCTCAATGTCCGTTGTGCTGATGTTTTCCGTATTCTCAGCAGCCTCCGCCTTTTGTACAAGCTCCACACTGCACACGGGCAGAGCCTCCTCCGCATCCGTGCTCCTTACGGAAAGCGCAGGCAGCATAACGGCAAAAATGCTCATAGCTATAAATATTGTATTTTTCAGAACTACCACCTCTTTATTACGGGCACTTCACCCTTTTTATTTTACAGCCGAGGGCGGAGAGCTTTTTTTCTATCTCCTCATAGCCCCTGTCTATATAGTGTATATTGCCTATCTCGGTTTTGCCTTCGGCGGCAAGAGCCGATATTATAAGCGCGGCGCCCGCCCGCAGGTCCGTGGCGTTCACCTCCGCGCCCGCAAGCCCTTCGACGCCCCTCACAACGGCAAGCTTGCCCTCTACGGTTATATTTGCGCCCATTTTTATAAGCTCGCCCACATACATAAAGCGGTTTTCAAAAACGGTCTCGTTCACTATGCCCGTGCCGAGCCCCTTAGCCATGAGCGCCGTGAACTGCGCCTGCATATCCGTGGGAAAGCCGGGATAGGGGAGCGTCTTTATGTCGGTATTTACAACAATGCCGTCGGCATAGACGGTAAGGGCATTTTCCTCCTCCTTTATGTCCACCTCCATTTCGCGGAGCTTTGACATGACGGGTCTTATATGGTCTATCATTATATTTTCAATGCGACATTCTCCGCCCGCAGCCGCCGCCGCAAGCATGAACGTGCCCGCCTCTATCCTGTCGGGAATTATGCTGTGGCTCACTCCCGAGAGCGCGGGCGCGCCCTCCACAACTATGGTATCGCTTCCCGCGCCCGTTATTTTGGCACCCGCCTTGTTGAGAAAATTGGCAAGGTCTATTATCTCGGGCTCTGCGGCGCAGTTGCTTATGATTGTTCTGCCCTTTGCCGTAACGGAAGCAAGCATTATATTTTCGGTCGCTCCCACGCTGGGGAAGTCCAGATATATCTCCCTACCATTAAGATATTTTCCGCTGATGTCAATTATTCCACCCTCTAGGGACTGACTTGCGCCCAGAGCGCCGAAGCCCTTCAAATGAAGGTCTACGGGGCGCTGACCTATCTTGCAGCCGCCCGGCATAAACATGGACACCCTGCCGAATCTTCCAAGAAGGGCGCCCACTATGAGAAACGACGCCCTTATATCCCTCACCATGGCGCTGGGCGGACGGTTCTGTATGTTCGAACAATTTATCTTTAGGCACTCTCCCGCCTCCACATCTGCGCCGTAATATTTTAAAAGCTCAAGCATGGTATAAACATCCCTCAGCGCAGGCACATTATAAATATAGCAGGTGTCGGGAATGAGAAGTGTTGCGGCAAGTATGGGAAGCACGGCATTTTTGGAGCCCGAGACCCTGACTGTACCGTTTATTTTATTGCCTCCGTTTATAATGAGCTTTTCCATCGCTGACCTCCGAAATTGTATTTTTTAAAACAACAGTCTAATAATAGTGTTGCCACATACAAAACAACAAAACCTTGAAATTAGAGGCAAAATTTTAATAAATAAACAATTAAAAAAGCCGGGATGTGTTTAACATCTCGGCTTGGATAGTTAAAAATTTTAAAATATTAAAGAATGGCAAAAGCGGGATTAGGCGACCTCATCTCGTGTTTTATGCATAAAGCTTTTTGCTTGTATTACATTTAGTTTTGTGATATAATAAACTTAGGGATAGGCGAAAGCCTTGATCTCACAAAGGGAAATGATATAGCGGTTGTTCCTCACTTTTACATAATTCTTGGGGATATGATGCCTATGAGATAGGATAAATGTTTTTGGGATTTTATGAAGGGAGGAATTGTATGTATTATGAAAAAGTATTTGAAATTGATACTGTTTCTGCTGCTTTGCAGAGATGTATTGATATTTACATATTTAATTTTGTGCATATTAAAATAACCGCTCTCAGATTTTCCACAACTGAATAAGAGCGATTATTTTAATCAATCTTTTTATCAGAGGAACAACTGTGTTGTTTCTCTTTGTGCTTATATGATAACATATTTTTATTTATATGTCAAGCAATAATAAAACACGGGCTGAGGAGACCTCAGCCCGTGTTGAATTAATTATCTGTGAAGACTAAATGATTCACTGCTCATAACTCCCTTACCAATGTTATATGGCGCAATAGCAGAAGTCGCAATGAGCTTCATAGCGTTTGTTTTATCCATGGCATCATAGTAAGTAACTGTCATGCATGGTTTTTCATATCTTCTCATAATCAAAATTACCTCCTATAATCAATCTAACTTGAGGTGAACATTGTTAGTATTTTCTATCTTACCGTTATCCGAACTTGACAAATCAATAAGTGAATATACTTTATCATCGCTACCTACATACTTGACCCAAGGTATAAGAACCATGTTCTCTTTTGTGGCAAAGAAGGTCTGAACATATACCTCGCTAAAGCTTCCGCTAGGATTAACCTCACCTAAATCAACTTTACTCTTGTCATTGTCATAGTCAACAGCGGTGTTCGCAATATCGTCAAATTCTATTTCCTGCCAATCTACATGCGCATTGTCAAATTCAGTCTGGTATTCTTCCTTAAGACTGTCTCTTCCTCTGAAGTGATAAGCATTTAAAAGCTTTTCTGTATTATCATAGGTCGTATAATCTTTTTCCTTGTATGCGTCAAAGCCTACAGACTGTATAGTCTGCAAGAAGCTGTTAGCAGCCGTTACAGAAGCTCCGTCGGTAGTAGGATCCAGCTTTATAGTACCTATTATTCTGAATACCGTATCTCCCGGTTCTTCTCCAAGTTCAACACCGGCTGCTTCAAGAGCCGAAATAGCCCCCTCGTCAAGCTTTGTTACATTTTTGTTAGACTCTGTATAGCTTTCGCTGTCAAGTAAATTGTTGGGATTAAGTATTCTTACAGACTTTATATAACATTCAACGTCAGCGCCTGTGTTTCTTGCGCGTATGCCATATATCTTGCCTGCTTCAACAAGGAAGGCTTCCTTGTTGTCAATACCGTTATTTATCTCGGACAGAGGTCCTTTAACTACTTTGTAACCCGTTGCTTCTTCTTCAGCAACCTCAAGTTCGTAAAGGTCGACCGCACCTGTTCTGTCTATAATAGCCTGAACAGCCTTGCCGTCTTTTGTTTTAACATCTGCGCCAACACTGAATACAGCGTGAGTATGTCTTCCCGTATTCTCTGCATTAAGTATACCGTATTCATTGGTTGTCTTTATCTTTGCTTCGGTACCGTTGAATTCGGATAATATTTTATTATATTTATCAGCGGCATAGCCCTTGCCATAATCGCCTAAGCCTGCATATTCAAAAATATAATCCATATACTCTCTTGCATTGTTTTTGCAAAGAGTAGCCTTGTCAGTACCAAAGCCGTACTGTCCGAAGCTAAGATCCTGACGATGCTTACCGTTGGAGTTTTCATTTCTGTCGATATTCATGTTTTCAACGTTTTTAACGGCTGTAAACTGAATACCGTATTCACCTTTTCCTGTTGAAGAGATGATCTCCTTGCTTGGAACGGTATAAATAAAATATCTGCTGTCGCCGTTGAAGAAGCCAATATCATCTTTCCACTGATATTTGTAGTCGCCGCCTTGCTCCGTATCAACTACGCCGTTTCTTACCGTAAGCCACCTTACTACATTACGAGCGCTGCTTGAAAATCTGAAGTTTGTACCTGCGTCTATATCTGTAAATTCTACGGGTTTAGCCTTTGTTTTTAAATTCTCCGTTTTTACAACAGCATTATTCGCATCAAGCTGTTCGATCTTTATATTTTCGCCTGCATCATCAGCGTCTACCCCCTCAGCGCCTGTTGTATCCGCCAGGCTAAATTTAACTGTTACGGATTCAGTTTTTTCGATAGTTATATCAAAGGTGTTTACACCGCTTGACTTTACATCGATCACATTTGGAGTAATGGCATAGCCTTTTGCGGATAACGCGTGCTTGCCTGCTGTAAGCTTAAGTCTTTCCGATGTCGTCTTAGTGCTCGGTTCTGCTGTGAATTGGTGAGAACCTACGTTTATTACAACGGAATCTGCCGTTTTATTATCGGCATTTATTGTAACATCATATGTTTTGGAAGGTTCAAATGAGATTTTCTTTATATTGATAGCACCTTTTTCATTTACGGTAATTGTATATTTTGTACCGCTCTTTAATTGATGAGTTTTTGTTACCCAATCCGTTGATGTATCTCCATCATATGTTACTTTTCCATTTCCGTCTTCGGGCGCGGGGGTTATGTCATATCCTCTTGTTTTATCCGAGCCGCTTCCCGATGCGCCTATGATAGTAAGAGTTCCGTCTTCTGTAGGCGTATATTCAATAGTCTGGCTTTTTGAAATATTAAGCCTTGCTGAGGATGATTCGTTGCTGTCAAACATCTGTACGGTAAACTTAGAGAATGTAAAGCCGTTTGCGGTATAGTTTGATAAGTCCTTGAAATTATACGCAGCCGCTGCACCTTCTTCGGGAGCCTCGGGATAGAATAATTCCGAGCTGACATAATTGCCATCCGTAATACTTCCCGATGTAGGCATAGGATCAAGCTTTACGGTTATAACCGTACCGTTGTCTGCCTCTGAAACTTCCTTTGTGGCAGCGCCTAAGAATCTATTAGCTACACCAACATAAAAGGTCTCTGTAGTGCCCTTGTTGAGCTTTATTTCTGTACCGTCTTTATTTATTGGAATAGCCGTAGTCTTATCCGACTTTTTGTAAGCATTTGCATTTGAAATCTCGGTGTTATCGTAGTTGCTTACGACCTTAAGCGTAACAGAATACTGGTTGCTTTCAAATACAAGAGCGGGAGAAGCATTGAAGGTTTCATCGCTGCCGGAAAGTGTAACTTCATCGCTGTCCTTGTTGTTTACCTTATAGCCCGACAATGAAGCTGTGAGCTTTGTATCTTCACCGAAAGGTGCCAATTCGGCTTTCTTTGTAACGGTATATGTTGCATCGCCTTCATCTACTGTTGCCTCATAGTTTACTGCCGGCTGCTTGGTATTGTCTGTCAATGTGAATGTCTGACCTTCTGTAAGACCAGTGCAGTTGCCTTTGATGGTATAGATTGTACCGCTTGAAGATACGAAACCTATGGCGTATACATATATATTGCCATCGCCTTTCTTTAATGTATATGTTTTGGCGTCAGCCGTAAACGATGT
Organism: uncultured Clostridia bacterium; assembly: GCA_947631975.1. Lineage (GTDB taxonomy): Bacteria > Bacillota > Clostridia > Lachnospirales > CAG-274 > Gallispira. Next base: position 1,465 of record CANRNM010000053.1, on the reverse strand, counting down.
TTGAATTCCTTTATCATTTACAGTGGTTTTACCTGTGTTAGTATCGTCAACACCATCATTGATTGTTGCATACCTGTTTCCGCCACTACCTGCATAGTCAATATAAATTTTGCCCGCTGTCTTTACTTTAATGGTTATTGTTGGGTCTTTGCTTCCGGCAGAATAAGCCGTGCCCCCACCATCAAACATGCTGCCGTTATTTTTTGTATTGCTTGAACCACCGGAAACGGTTATATCAATATTATCGCTTGTCAATCCGGTCGTTCCGCCATCGGAATACCATACATTATCTAAAGCTGATGCTTTTTCTTTTATGGTTCCCTTTAAATCTGATTCACTTGCCGTGCTTACAGTTTTCATATCAGAAATAGCCGCGCTGACACTCACAACATTTACCATTGTCAATGCACTCGTCATCATAACCAGCGCAAGCACACCGCTTAAAAATCTTCGAAACCTAAAATTGTTCATAAAAAAATCCACCCTTTCTGTTTTTAGATTTCACATCATAAAATGACATAATATCACACGGAAAAGATGGCGGTTTCAAAAAACCATATATTGCAAAAAAGCATTGCACAAAAACACACCTAGGGCGTGTTAAAAAAAGCGAGATTCCCGGCTGTGCAGCCTTTTCACTGAAAAAATCGGACAAGGACGGGGGTTTCGTCCTTACCAATGCGGTCTTTCGGGCACCGACAGCATTTCCGTATAAAAAAGCTGAGCCAAAGAATCACTAAATCGGGCTTTATGAGTTGTCGCGCGTCTTTTGTTCCTATCGAAGGGAAACCCCTTTCCCCTCTCAAACCATGGTCTGTGCTTTACATTTGCGCCAAAGCGCACAGCCTGAATGAGCCTTTCGGCTCCTTATGTGCGGCACAGATGACACGCCGTTTCCCACTCACAAGGAAACGCCGCCGAACGAATATCCGACGAGGGAGGATCCGCCCGACTTAATGATACCTGCTTAGCCTGCGAGAAATATATATTAATTTCTCACGAAGTGAAAATACCCCCCCCACGATGATTTCGTGGGAGGGATATGGTATCTCAATTTGTTTGGTATTACGGAATCGCTCCGTAATCTTAAATTAATGATATCACTTTTTTTGTAGCTAGGCAAGATTAAAAAATAAATTTTAATGTAATGAAGTTAAATTTTTACATCTTGCATAATTTGAGGAGAGGTTTTTTGTGCAGTTTAACATTGTGTATGCCTTCAATGTAGGGGAGACCTTCGGTCTCCCGCGGGCGACTGCAAGTCGCCCCTACAAGTGATTAGTTCACATAGTGGTTTGTAGGGGCGTGCCTTGGTTGCATGGGCGAGCAGTTTTGCGAAGCAAAACGGCCAGCCATTGCACGCCCGCAGACTATCGAAAAAGTAATATTATGTAAAACATAAACCCTTCCACCAACCTTCGGTTGGTCCCCCTTCCCTTAGCCCTAACGGGCTAAAGGACGGCTT
>CANRNM010000052.1 GCA_947631975.1 uncultured Clostridia bacterium | reverse complement strand
TATTATATCACAAAACTAAATGTAATACAAGCAAAAAGCTTTATGCATAAAACACGGGCTGAATTCCTCAGCCCGCTTTGTATCACTTTTCCTTTACTTCCTCTGCAATTTTTTCTGCGCTTTCTTCAGCCTTTTCGGAGGCTTTTTTCACATCCTCTTTTATGTCCTCTATTTTTTCTTCGGCTTTGTCCTTTATTTCCTCCGCCTTGTCCATAGCCTTTTCCTTTATTTCCTCGGCTTTGTCCTTTATCTCCTCCGCCTTGTCCTCGGCAGCCTCGAAAATTTCCTCCACAGGCTCTATGATCTCGTCCGCTATGTCGGAGCTCTTAGCCTTGTTCTTTATCTTTTCGACCTTAGCCTTGCCTTTTTCGTAAACTCCGCCGCCTACTTCCTTTGCCTTATCCTTGGCCTTAACGGCGTATTTCTTTACAACGGGCTTTGCGTCCGACATCATGTCGGAAACCTTTTCCTTCACTCCGTCAAGTATCTCGCCTGCGCTTACTCCGCTGCCCTTAATGCTCTCCAGAAGCTTTACGGCGTCGTCTGCGGATATCTTGCCCTCGCCCACCATTTTGATGATTTCCATTCTTTCCTTTTTCATTTTAAAAGACCTCTCTTTCTTGTGCTTTTAAAGCAAATTTTTATTAATTTAATTTTAACCCTTTTTATTCGTTCTTATTAATATATACGCAATTTATTCCTTTTTGTTTAATTTATCCTCTATTATTCCCTTCACCCTGGCGGGAAGCTCTGCCGCCTCCTCCTTTGTGAGCTCGGCGGTATCTATGGGCTTGTGTATATAAAGGTCGACGGTGCCGTTTTTTATCATATAGTGGTTAGCCTCCATAAGCCCCCTTGTGCCGTCTATCGTGAGGGGAACGAGGGTGCATTTGCTCTTTGTGGCAAGCTTGAAGCTTCCGCCTCTGAACTCTCCCAGAGCGCCCGTTTTGCTCCTTGTGCCCTCGGGGAATATCACCATGTTTATGCCGTTTTTGAGCTGTTTTATGCCGTCAAGTATCACGCCTGCCGCCTGCTTTACATCATGCCTGTCCATAAACAGGCAGTGTATTCTCCTCATCCATTGGTTCACGAAGGGAAACTTCCCCAGCTCCGTCTTGGCTATGAAGCCCTTAGCCACGGGCAGATAAGAAAGAAGCAGGAGTATGTCAAAATTGCTCTGGTGGTTGGACACAAAGAGTATGCCCTTTTTGTCCTTGGGCAGATTTTCAAGCCCGTGCACGTTCACTCTTGCGCCCGAGTCCGTCATCCTGTCCATTGCCCAGCCCGACACCTTGTCCGTTACAAAGCTTTCGTACTCGTCGTTTTTGCCCGCTTCAAGCAGTCTGTCCGCCCGCTTCAGCTCTCCGTTGTTGAAGGCGAGCGAGCATATGAATTTGATGTACCATTTTATTGTTCTAAACATATTTGCTCTCCCTTTAAAAAAATACTTTTTTAATTTGCGGAAATGTGTTAATATATATAGAGATGTAAATCACATATTGGCAAATTTTTCATTCTTATCTATAGTATACACTATTTTGTAAAAAAATAAAAGAGATTTTTGGGAGATATTTATGCAGGAAAGAGAAATCGCGCTTTTTATACTCATGGATATATTTGAAACGGGCGCTTACAACAATATCATACTTAGAAAAACGCTCGGAGAGCACAGCGAGCTTTCGCCCAAACAGAAGGCTTTTGTAACCGAGCTTGTCAACGGCGCTCTCAGAAATCTCATAAACATAGACTATGTGATAGACCTCTTTTCGAGCACAAAAACAGCCAAAATGAAGCCTTTTATACTAAACGATATAAGGCTCGGCGTTTATCAGATACTCTATATGGACAAAATACCCGTCTCCGCAGCCTGCAACGAGGCTGTCAAGCTTGCCAAGAAAAGACGCTTCGGCTCACTTTCGGGCTTTGTGAACGGCGTTTTGAGAAGCGTAGCGCGCTCCAAGGACAGCATAGAATACCCCGCGGACCGCAAAAGGGCTGTTTCCCTTAAGTATTCCGTGCCCGAGTGGCTGGTGGATCACTGGCTTGAGGAGATGAGCATTGACGAAGCCGAGAAGATGTGCGCCGCTTTTTTGAAGGCTCCCCGTCTCTGCGCGTGCGTAAACACGCTTAAAACCACAAGGGCGGAGCTTAAAGCCAGGCTTTTTGGCGAGGGCATAGACTCGGAGGAGGATACGCTTTTTGACAATACGCTTTATATCAGCAAAACGGGGAATATTTCTCAAAGCGAGTGCTATAAGGCGGGACTTTTTCATATAATGGACGAGAGCTCCGTTCTTGCGGCAAGGATACTTGCGCCCGAAAAAAACAGCGTCATACTGGATATGTGCGCAGCTCCGGGAGGCAAAAGCTTCGCCCTTGCGGAGCAAACCGAGGACAGCGCCCGCATAATCTCTTGCGATATATATGAACACAAGCTGGAGCTCATAAGACGGGGCGCGGAAAGGCTCGGCATAAATTCCGTAGAGCCTCTTTTAAAGGACGCCTGCGAAAAAAGCGACATAAAGGCGGACTATATACTTCTGGACGCTCCCTGCTCGGGCTTCGGGCTTCTGCGCAAAAAGCCCGATGTAAAGTACAACAGGACGGCGGAGGACATAAGCTCTCTTGCAAATGTGCAGAAAAAAATGCTCCTTAACGCGGTCGGCGCTTTAAAGCCGGGCGGTGTGCTGGTGTATTCCACCTGCACCGTTTCGCACAGTGAAAATATTGACAATGTAAATTGGCTCATTGATACGGGCAGGGTCAGGGCGGAGGACATATCGCCCCATATCCCCGAGGGGATAGACTGCGACACGGCAAAGGACGGCTATATAAGGCTTCTGCCCCATGCCTCGGACACGGACGGCTTTTTTATTGCAAGGCTTCGGAGGGTGGATTAAATGGAAAACAAAAAGGATATACGCTCCCTGACCTTCGATAGGCTTGGCGCGGAGCTTGAAAAAATGGGCGAAAAGCCCTTCAGAGCAAAGCAGATATTCAAGTGGCTGCATGACAAGCAGATAACGGAAATAAGCGAAATGACGGACATTTCAAACGCCCTGCGGGAAAGGCTTGATGAAGAATATTCATTAAAAACGCTAAAAACTGTTGCAAAATTTGTCTCAAAGGTGGATAATACAATTAAGTACCTTTTCGATATAGGCGACGGACTTATAATAGAGAGCGTGCTCATGCGCTATTCCTACGGCAACGCCGTGTGCATATCCTCGCAGGCGGGCTGCCGTATGGGCTGCACATTCTGCGCCTCCGCAATAGGCGGACTGGAGAGGAGCCTAAGCGCGGGAGAAATGGCGGAGCAGATATACCGCATACAGCGCGATACGGGCGAAAGGGTTTCGAGCGTAGTTATAATGGGAAGCGGAGAGCCTCTCGATAACTTTGAAAATGTGCTGGACTTTCTGGACATAATACATTCGCCCCTCGGCAATAATTTGAGCCACAGGCACATAACGCTTTCGACCTGCGGACTTGTGGATAAGATATACGAGCTTGCGGAGAAGGACCTGCAGATAACTCTCGCGATATCGCTGCACGCGCCCAATGACGAAATAAGGCAGAGGACAATGCCCGTTGCCAAAAAATACGATATAGACTCCGTCATAAAGGCGGCTGCGGACTACGCGCAGAGCACAAAAAGACGAGTTACATTCGAGTACGCTCTTATAAAGGGCGTGAACGACAGCGCCGAAAACGCTTCGGAGCTCGCTTCAAGACTCAAGGGAAAGCTCTGCCATGTCAATTTGATACCCGTCAACGACGTGAAGGAGCATAATTACATAAAAAGCAGTGAAAAGAACATACAGAGCTTCGCCTCCGTGCTTAGAGCAAGGGGCATAGAAACAACGGTCAGGCGCAGGCTTGGCAGCGACATAAACGCCGCCTGCGGACAGCTGCGGCGAAGCTACATGAAGGACAAAGCTCTCGGCAAGAAGGGAGCTGCGACCGTAAAAATATAATCACACGGCGGAAATCCGCAGGCATTTCTTACATATTAAGGAGGATGCATATGTTAAGCGCAGGCAAAACCGACATAGGCAGAGTTAGGCTTAAAAATGAAGACACCATATTTGTCTCGGACTCACCCGTAGGCAGGCTTGAAAATCTCTATATAGTCGCCGACGGCATGGGCGGACACAAGGCGGGACAGGTGGCGAGCAACACGGCTAAGGAGGCGTTCCTTTCCTATATTAATAAGTATATTCCGGACAGCGCGGAGGAGCCCCTCGATATGCTCATCGGAGGCATAAATATGGCTAACGAAGCCGTACATTCTCTGGCGCTCTCCTATGAGGAATACGGCAACATGGGCACGACCATGATAGCAGCCACCGTTTTCGGAAGCAATATGTACATTGCCCACGTGGGCGATTCAAGGCTTTACAGGATATCGGACGGAGAGATAGAGCAGATCACAAACGACCATTCGCTTGTTGCCGAGATGGTAAGGACGGGTCAGATAACGGAGGCCGAGGCAAAGCACCACCCCCAGCGCAACTGCATAACAAAGGCGGTAGGCACGGATCCCTTCGTTGTGTCCGACGGCATTATACTTAGGCTTAAGCCCGGCGACATAATACTCATGTGCAGCGACGGCTTAAGCACCATGCTTGAGGACAGCAGGATACTTGAACTGGCTTCCGAGCCCCTAAGCCCGCAGGAAAGAGCCGACAGGCTTGTGGACGAAGCGAACGCAAGAGGCGGAAACGACAATATTTCCGTCATTGTCATAGATGTGTAAGGGAGGTGCTTGTATGATACTTGAAAAGGGCTATGTTGTTAACGAAAGATACAGAATAGAAGAGACCATAGGCAAGGGCGGTATGGCTGTTGTCTATAAGGCGAGCGATATAAAGCTTGACAGAGCCGTTACGCTGAAGGTGCTCAAATCCGAATATATAGAAAACGAGGAATTCATAAAGCGCTTCAGCACGGAGGCGAGAGCCGCCGCGGGTCTTGCCCACACCAACATTGTGAATGTTTACGATGTGGGAAACGACGGCGACATATACTACATCGTAATGGAATATATAGACGGCTACACGCTTAAGGAGCTCATTTACGAGCAGGCGCCCCTTGACAATATGCTTGCCTGCGACATAGCGTCGCAGATAGCCGAGGGTCTTGAAGCCGCGCATGAAAACGGCATCACCCACAGGGATATCAAGCCCGAAAACATACTTCTCACCGAGTCGGGCGGCAGGCTTGTGGCTAAGGTCACGGACTTCGGCATTGCCAAAGCCAACACAGCCGAGAGCTCGCAGGGCGATTACATGGGCTCCGTGCACTATTTTTCGCCCGAGCAGGCAAAGGGCGACGATGTGGACAGCAGGACGGATATATATTCTCTGGGCATAGTGCTCTATGAAATGGTTACGGGAGAATGTCCCTTCGAGGGCAAAACGCCCCTTGACTTCGCCATGAAGCACATAAAGGAGCCCATACCCGACCCCCGTTCGGTCAATCCCAAGGTAACAAGGGACATTATAGATATCATAAGGCTTGCCTGCGCCAAGGAGCCCAGAAACAGATACGAGCACGCCATAGATATGGCTGACGACTTAAGAGACGTTATGGACAAAAACTTCATAAACGAGGACAGATCCGACAAAAAGCTGCCTCCCGTATCGGACGGCTACGAGGACGACATGGAGGAGGACGACGAGGACAGAGAGCTTAAAAGGCGCGAAAGAAATGTTATCATAACAGCCATTATAACGGGCATAGCCATAATACTTCTTATCACCTTCGGCGGAAAGCTGCTTTCAAGGACGCTTTACGGCGACAGCATAAAGGTGCCTAATTTCGTCGGAATGAGCTATGACAGAGCTTGCGCCAAGGCGGAGCGCAGAGGTCTTACCGTCGAGAAGGAGGAAATATATCAGGAGGATGTGGAAGCAGGCGAGGTTGCCCAGCAGGAGCCCGAAAAGGGAGCAAGAGTTGAAAAGGGCGGCGTGGTCACTCTCTATGTGAGCTACGGCGCGGGAGATATAGAGGTGCCCGATATTGAGGGCATGAGGCGTTCCGTTGCCGAGGATGAGCTTTCGGAGTGCGGTCTTGCCATAGGCAGCGTGGAATATGTCAACAGCGACAAGCCCGTGGGCGAGATTGTGGAGCAGGATCCCAAGGCGGGAGAAATGGTGCCTGCGGACGCCCGCATAAATGTAAAGGTGAGCCAGGGCACGGCTGCCGAGGAGGTAAGAGTGCCTAACTTAAGGCTCAAGACCAGAGAGGAAGCTTCAGAGCTGCTTGACGAGCTCGGGCTCAATGCCAAGTTTATAGATGCTTACAGCGACACGGTGCCCGTGGACAGCGTTATAGACCAGGGCATACCCGCCGAAACGCTCGTGCCTATAGGCAGTCAGATAATAGTTACGCTCTGCAAGGGCGAAAAGGAGGAGCAGACGGAGGCTCCCACGGAGGGCAAGCCCGCCATAATAGACATTATAGAAAAGCCCACCAAGGCGCCCGAGCCCGAAACGGAGGCTCCCGCTTCCGACGAGGGCGGGGATACGCCCGACGAGCAGTCGCCGTCTCAGCCCCACAGCGCTAAGCAGGAGGTCGTGAGCATACCCGTCAATCCCAAAGCCGATGTGCTTAAGGACAGCGACAACGCAGTGCGCGTTACCGCGGTGAAGAACGGCTCGGAGGTCGTTTTGAAGGAGATGACTCTTTCAAAGGGCGATTTCCCCTTTGCAGTAAACGACACATCGGACGGAAACACAAAGTACACCGTAACCGTAAACGGCATAACGGTATACAGCGACACAAAGTAATATGACAGGACTTATAATAAAGGGCGTCGGCGGACTCTACTATGTTTTCGCCGACGGCTCGGTTTATGAATGTTCCGCAAGGGGCAGATTCAGAAAAAACAGGATAACGCCCACGGCGGGAGACACGGTCGACTTTACCGTGCTTGACGAGGACGGCAGAAAGGGCGCGCTGGAGCGCATACACAATAGAAAAAACAGCCTTGTCCGCCCAAGGATAGCCAATATAGATACTGCCGTCATCACATTTGCGGCAGCCTCGCCCTCGCCCAATTACGATATTCTGGACAGATTTCTGGTGCTTGCCGAAAAGCGCGGTATAGAAAACATAGTGATTTGCATAAACAAGGCGGAGCTTGCTCCCGAAGGCTTCATATCGGAGTTTTCGGATACCTACGGGGCTTATACCCTCTGCTTCGTGTCAGCCCTTGAAAACAGGGGCGTAGACGAGCTTAGGTCGCTTTTAAAGGGCGTGAGCGTGCTTGCGGGACCCTCGGGAGTGGGCAAGACGAGCCTTATAAACGCTCTTGTGCCCGACAGCGACAGGCAGACGGGCGAGATAAGCCGAAGGATAGAGAGGGGAAAGCACACCACAAGGCAGGTGGAGCTTATAAGAAGCTCCGAGCAAAGCTTCATTGCGGACAGCCCGGGCTTCACATCGCTTTCTCTGGAGCTTATAGAACCCCGGGAGCTTGCCGGACTTTACAGGGAGTTTGGCAATTATCCCGAAAAATGCCGTTTTTCGGACTGCGCGCATATTTCTGAGCCGGACTGCGCCGTAAAGGAGCACATAGGCGAAATACCCCAAAAACGCTATGACAGCTATGTTTATATTTACAATGAGCTGAAACAAAGGAGATAGACCGATGAATTATTTACTCTCGCCCTCGCTTCTCAGCGCGGACTTCACACAGCTTGGCAGAGACATTGAGCTTTGCAAAAAAAACGGCGTCAAATACCTCCATGTGGACGTTATGGACGGCGTTTTCGTGCCCAATATATCCATAGGCATACCCGTTGTAAAGAGCATAAGGAAAATAACGCCTCTCGTGCTGGATGTGCATCTCATGATAACGGAGCCCGAAAGATATATAGAGGCGTTTTCGGAGGCGGGCAGCGACATTATAAACATACATTATGAGGCTTGCTCCGACTGTGCCGCGGCGCTCAAAAAAATACGCGCCCTCGGCAAAAAATCAGCCGTTACCATAAAGCCCAAAACGGATTACAATTCCATTCTCCCCCTCATGGAGCTTGCGGACATGGCGCTTGTTATGAGCGTTGAGCCGGGCTTTGGCGGTCAGAGCTTCATAGAGAGCACTCTCAAAAATATAGAGGGCTTGGCTGAATACAGGCAAAAATCGGGGCTTGGATACGACATAGAGGTGGACGGCGGAGTTTATATCGACAATGTGAGGCGGCCTCTTGACGCGGGGGCAAATATAATAGTGGCAGGCTCGGCTGTGTTCGGCAGCGCTGACCCCGCAGAAACCATAAGGGAATTCAACGCCGTGCTCGGCGAATACGAAAAAAGAGGTAATTAAAATGAAGACCATAATAATAGGAAACGGCGAGATAAAGGACTACGGCATAATACGGGAGTATTTTGACGAGGCTTATATAATAGCCTGCGACGGAGGCGTGAAGCACTGCCGTTCCATGATGCTCATGCCCAATGTGATGGTGGGCGATTTTGACTCGGCAAACAAGGCGGACGCGGATTTCTTTGAAAATCAAGGCGTTCTGAAGGTGGAATACCCCGTCAACAAGGACAAGACCGATATGGAGCTTGCCATTGAGCTTGCTCTTGAAAAGGACACGGACGAGATATATATCGTCGGCGGTCTCGGCAGACGCTTCGACCACAGCCTTGCAAATGTGCATATACTTCTCGATCCCATAAGAAGGGGCGTAAAGGCCTGCCTTCTGGACGAGCACAACATAATAACTCTCGTTGAGGACAGCATAGAGATAGTGGGCGAAAAGGGACAGACGCTCTCGCTTATCCCCCTCACCACAAGGGTGGAGGGCATAACCACGCAGAACATGGAATATCCCCTCACGGACGCCTCAATGGAGATAGGCCATTCTCTTGGCATAAGCAATGTTATGAACCAAGACACGGCGTATCTCTCCGTGAAGGAGGGCATACTCATACTCATTATGTCAAGGGATTAAGCCCTCCCGCATAAGCTGTATTAAAAGGGGCAGAGGTGCTTATGTTGAGATGCAGAATGAGGAAATATATACTTGCCGCCTTCTTGGCGGGGATAGGCATGGGAATGGCGCTTTCAAGACATTTCTCTTTGGGCTATGTCGCAGCCGCCGTAGCCATAGGCGCGGGAGTGTGGCTCGCGGTGAAGTGAAATAGGAAAAAAGGTACACTTTACATTTTATATGCTTTAATATATAATAATATTGAGGTGATAAGTATGCTTGCGGAAAAAAAGAAATATGCTATGGATACGCTGGAGGCTATGAAAGAAATAGAGGATATGGAAAAAAATCCCGATCAATACAAGGGTTATGCAAATACAAAAGAAATGATAGAGGATATTAGGCTTGGAGAGTGTTTATGCTCTTGCTGATTGTTTTTATTCGGCGAATAGTTTGGTGTTAATTTGTAGGGGCGAGCATTGCTCGCCCGGTTTTTTGCTAGGTTGGGGACAGTCTTGCAATATATAGCCCCCTCAGTCGCTTCGCGACAGCTCCCCACTCTCAGCACTTTCGGCTACGCCGAAAGCCGACCTGCGGTCGTCTAAGTGTATTTTGTAAACAAAATACAATGATAATTCTTTGCGGTGCAATAGGTGGAGCCGAGAATTTGCGGTAACCTCTACCTCTTGGCGCCCCTTTCGGGGGAGCTGGCAAGCTTTAGCTTGACTGAGGGGGGAATATAAAATACTCCGCAAAAAAATCTTGACAAACGCCCTCCTCTATTATATAATATTAATGTTCGCAGTCAGTGAACGGACTATATGCCCAGATAGCTCAGTTGGTAGAGCAGAGGACTGAAAATCCTCGTGTCGGCGGTTCAATTCCGTCTCTGGGCATTGTTTTTTAAAATGCGGGTGTGGTACAACGGCTAGTACATCAGCCTTCCAAGCTGAGGACGAGGGTTCGACTCCCTTCACCCGCTCTATTTTTTTGCTTATTTCTGCGCCTGCGGCATGCTCCCAAATCCCCTCAAAACCCCTTTATTATTCAAAATTGGTACATAGCACAAAAAATATGGACATAGTTTGTACATATTTAACAAAATTTAAAAAAGGGGTAGATTTTTTATATAAAGTCTGCTATAATGATAAGTAATCAAAATATGTGTATTCAAACAAGGAGGAAAATAATAATGAAGAAAAAACTTTTTGGTTTATTAGCTGCTGTTATGGCAGTCAGCATGACAACTTCAGCTTTTGCTGCCGACACAGGCATTAGAGGCATTTACGATGCTTTAGGCGACAATAGCGGTACTTTTTCAGCTAACGATGTTTATCTTATCAACAAGTTAGTGAATTCGCCGGATGCAGATCAGCTTGGTATTGATGTAAACGGAGACGGTGTATTTGCAGTTGATGATATTCATCTTCTCTATCATCTTGCATTAAGACCCAACGAGGTTCAGCAGAACAACGCTATCAAGATCGTAGCATCGGGTGCTTTTAACAAGACTATTTCAGACGCTATCTTACCCGAGCATGTTAATGCAGATACTCCCAGCGGCAAGGATGATTACGGTACAGCTACTTATCTCCTTACAGATAAGGAAGGTTCTATCAAGGATGTTATTGATGATGTGATCAGTACAGCAACTCCCGCAGGTCTTACAACTCAGTTAGACAAGATTTACTTCAAGAATGCCAAGGATGTTGATGTATATTTAAGACATGACGACGGTTGGTCAATGTTATGCTATGCTTTAAGATACATCGCTCCTATGCATGAGAAAGACGCACAGACTTGCTTTAAGTATGATGAGCTCAGCAAGAGCGGCTATAAGTTCTATGAGAGTGCAGAAGCAACAAATAAGGAAAGAACAGACGCTCTTGATAAGATTAAGGCTGTTGTTGTTTCAGAAGGCGAAATCACACAGGAAGGTATCGACACTATCAAGGCTAACTATTCTATAGCTGTTCCCGATCTTACATATAAAGAAGTTGAAAATACAGCTGTAGAGGTTATGGCAATAGTTGATGGTAAGTATGACATAACTGCAAACGGCGAGACTCTTACATCAAAGACGATCGCAGGATCCGATTTCCTTGCAAAGGTAAAGAAAGTTAAGGCTTATACTAAGGAATCGGTTGCAAAGGCTAATAGTGTATTCGGTGATACTATTACTCTTACAGCTAAGAACAGGACTGTTGAAGGCGACGGAACTACAGTAGTTATATCATTTGTTGGCGATAAGCTTGCATATGTTGTTAAGGCTCAGTAATTTAACATCTTAATACAAAATATCAAAGAGACTGCTTTCGGGCAGTCTCTTTTTTACAATAAAATGAAATTTACAAAAAACACTTTATTTTTATATTTATATCTGTTATAATCAAATTACTGTTACATAAATACTAAAAAAACGGAGGGTAATAATATGAAAATGAAATTCATAGCGGCAGCCGCCATAGCGCTCAGTGCGCTTCTGGGCACAACGGCATTTGCCGCAGACAGCGCAAGTCCATTCAAGGATGTAAACCTTTCCACCGAGGAAGGACAGGCTATCGAAAGGATGTATAACGCAGGCTATCTCAAGGGCTATAACGACGGCACCTTCAAGCCCGAGGCTACTATCACCAGAGCCGAGCTCACAAGAGTGTTCAACCAGGTGTTCAAGTACGAGCTTGACGAGGAAAAGGCGGAAGCAACTCCCGACTTTGCGGACATACAGAAAAACGCGTGGTATTATAACGATGTGAGGATAGCTCAAACAAACGGCTACATAAACGGCTTCAACGACAACACATTCAGACCGCAGGATAACTTCACAAGAGAGCAGACCTGCGTTGTGATATCTCTTGCAGCCAAGCTTGAAAATAAGGAAATAAAGCCCGAAATACTCGACATAGTTTCCCCTTGGGCAGAGCAGTATGTGGACGATGTTATAAATAACGGCGTTATGCCCCTTGAAGCGGGCAAGTTCAGAGCCAAGGAAAACATAACAAGGGGCGAGGTGTGCAAGGCGCTTGTTAAGTTTGTCAATGTAAGCGAGAGCACATCAGAGGCAACTACAGCCGATAATAAGACGGATTCCGACAAGACCACGGAAACAACCACAGCAAAGAAAACCTCGGGCGGCTCATCGGGCGGCGGTTCCTCATCGGGAGGCGGCAGCGGTTCTTCAAGCGGCGGCTCATCGTCGGGCGGCGGCTCATCGTCGGGAGGTAGCTCGTCATCGGGAGGTAGCTCGTCATCGAGCGGCGGCTCATCGTCGGGCAGCTCCTCAAGCGGCAGCACTTCTTCAGCAACGGCTTCAACTACTGCCACCACAACGGAGGCAACAACGGCAGAGCCCACGACCGAGGCAACGACTCAGGCGCCTTCGGGCGGTTCGGTAGAGCTTACGCAGGAGCAGAAATTATCGCTTGCCAGAATAATAAGCGCAACCAACAACAGCCTGCGCTACATCGTAAAAACCGATGCGGAGAAGGAGCTCGTTCTTAACATACTTGACGCCATGAAGGCTTATCAGGCTGACAACAGCTTTGATGTACTTTCTGCCGTTTATGACGCTAAGGCGCTTTATGACAATTTGAGCGCAGCGGAAAAGGAAGACTTCCAAGACTGCGCTTTGAGAGCTTATAATATAGGCGACATAAATACTCTTAGAGATGTATTCGGTCCGCTCATAGGACTTTGATATCCATAATATTCCAACAACAAGGCGTCCCCCGCGGACGCCTATTCTTATTGTATGTAATATCCAATTTTATATTTGCAAAAAAGTTAAAATTTGTATAAAATTGATGTTGCAATGCATTTAACGCTATGATATAATAAAGTTAGATTAAAGGTGGGAATTTGGCTTTTTTGGATGCTTTTTTTGGCGATTAGGCATCAAGCCTCATCTTTGATCCCGATGCCATATTAATTGTTACACAATTAAATATATGGGCAAACTTGTCGAAAGGCAAGGACGCAAAGCTATGGGTCTAAAGCTCCAGTGAGCAATGACAGCCGGTTGCCTGTTACGGATGTAACAGAAAGTGATTTTTTTGTATAATAAAATATACATTAATTTCAAGCTTTGCGTTGCCGACATAGAGGGCAGCGTTTTTTTTATAACTTAGATCATTCGGTTTTTCTTGGCAATTAGGGAGATGGCAATTATGAAAAAGATAGCGGTTTTACTTACAATAGCAATGACGGCAATAATGAGCACTACGGCAATGGCAGCCGCTTCGCTTACGGATACCATAGTAGCGGGCGTTACAGCCAACAAGACTACCATTGACGTAACTGCATGCGATGCGACCGTAGCTCAGGTAATGAAGGAATTTGCAACATTATTCAACACAAACCCCGTTATGAATAAGCTTGACGGCACTATCAAGTGCGACTACAAGGGCACTAAGGCAACAGCCATAAAGATAGGTTACCTCAACACCAACACGGGCGACTCCGATGCAGTTCTCGCATCCATAGTTGCAACGGCAAAGACAA
>CANRNM010000051.1 GCA_947631975.1 uncultured Clostridia bacterium | reverse complement strand
CATTTTTTATTATACCGCTTTTGCCTATATTTTCCGCGGCTCTTTCAAGCACAGCGCAGGGGCAGACGAGAGCGGCGCGCACATAGCCCTCGCCCAGAGCTCCGAACGAAGCCCCCGGAACAGCCAGCACTCCCGCCTTTTCAAGCATTTCAAGGCAGAAATCATAGGACGACGTATAGCCCTCGGGAAGAGGGAGCCACACAAACATTGTGGCAGGCGTTTTCTCGACCTTCCAGCCAACGGAATTGAGAGCATCTATGAAGGTATCGCGCCTTTTTTTGTATTCCAGCCTAAGACCTTCAACACAGCCTTGGTCTCCCGTGAGCGCCGCGACCGCTCCCAGCTGTATGCCTCTGCACACGCCGTAGTCTATCTGTGAGCGGAACGCCTTGAAGCGCTTTATTATCTCCGCATTTCCGAGAGCGAAGGAAAGCCTTAAGCCCGTGAGGTTATAGGACTTTGAAAGCGAATTGAACTCGATCCCCACATCCGACGCTCCTTCAATTTCCAAGAAAGAAATACCCCTTTCGCCGTCATACACAAGCTCCGAATAGGCGTTGTCGTGAATGACTGTGATATCATATTTCTTGGCAAAAGCCACAAGCTCCTTGTAAAAGCTCACGGGAGCAACGGAAGCCGTGGGATTGTTGGGATAGGACACCACCATTATTTTGGCGCGCCTTGCGACATCCTCGGGTATGGCTTTAAGGTCTATCACATAGTTATTTTCCTTTAAAAGCGGCATATAATGAAGCTCTGCGCCTGCCATAGAGGGACCGAACGAAAAAATCTGATAGCAGGGGTCGGGCACGAGAACGACATCGCCGGGATCGCAGAGCGGAAAGGCGATATGCGCTATTCCCTCCTGCGAGCCGTTTACAACGGCTATATTCTCTCTTTCTAGCGAAACATCATATCTTCTTTTATACCAAAGCTTTACGGCGTCGATGAGCTCTTCGCTCTCCGTTATGCCGTATTTGTAGTTTGCGGGGTCCTTGAACGCATCGCTCACAGCCCTTATGACATGGGGCGCGGGAGGGAAATCGGGCGTGCCTATGGAGAGGTTTATGACCTCTCTGCCCTGCGAAATGAGCTCCTTGCTCCTTATGTCCAGCTCGACAAGTATATTCTCCTTTATTTCTCCGAATTTATACGAAAAACGCATATTTTATCCTCATCTTTCTCCAAGCTTCAATCCCGGATAGGCATTGAGCGACATATCCGCGATATTGCCTTTTATATATTCATAGTAGCCCGCAGAGCCTATCATGGCGGCATTGTCCGTGCAGAGCACAAGGTCGGGAACGCAGAGCTCTATGCCCTCCTTATTGCAGGCTGAGAGCATTTCCTCCCTAAGATGCGAGTTTGCGGACACACCTCCCGCAAGCGCAAGCTTTTTGAGCCCTCTTTCATTGCAGGCGCGCACAGCCTTTTCCACAAGCACGTCCACGACTGCCTGCTGAAAGCTTGCCGCAATATCCGCCCTGTTGTACTCCTCGCCCTTCATTTCAGCCTTGTTGACATAGTTCAAAACGGCGGATTTGAGCCCGCTGAAGCTGAAATCATAGGTGTCGCTTTCAAGCACGACTCTGGGGAAGAGAACGGCTTCGGGGTCGCCCTCCTTGGCAAGGGCGTCTATACGCGGGCCTCCGGGATAGGGAAGACCCAGCACTCTTGCCACCTTGTCGTATGCCTCGCCCGCTGCGTCGTCGCGGGTATGACCCAATATTTCAAAATCGCTGTAATCCTTTATATGCACTATGTGAGTATGACCTCCGCTTATCACCTCGCATATGAAGGGCGGCTCCCAGTCCTTGCGCTGTATATAGTTTGCCGCTATATGTCCCTCTATGTGGTGAACGGGCACAAGGGGCTTATCAAGCGCAAAGGCGAGAGCCTTAGCCTCCGAAAGACCCACGAGCAGAGCGCCCACAAGCCCCGGACCGTATGTTACGGCTACGGCGTCTATATCTTCTTTTTTGACGCCCGCCTCGTCAAGCGCCGCGTCTATGACCCAATCTATTGCCTTTATGTGCTGTCTTGAAGCTATCTCTGGCACCACTCCGCCGTAAAGGCTGTGAGTGGCTATCTGCGACGATATGACATTTGAGAGCACCTCTCTGCCGTTTTTTACCACGGCGGCAGCCGTTTCGTCGCAGGAGCTCTCTACAGCAAGTATGATTATGTCCTTATTGTCCATTTTTTCTCACTCCGTAAATTTCATATACAAAAATATATACGCCCGACATTATGACCGCAGCCGATATCAACGGCGTTATGAAAGAGCTGTCGTAAATCCTTGAAGCAATGTTTTCAAGCATATAGGTATATCTGCCCAATATGGCGTAAAGCCCTTCGTTTTTGAGCCAAAGCCTGAAATAATCGCTGTTCAAGCCCACAGCGCACAGCAGAGCAAGCGCGCCGCTTATGAGCGCGAATACAGCCGCCTGCGGACTGAGCGCAGCCTTTATTTCTTCCTTTTCTATCCTGTCCATGACAAGGGCATTGAAATTATCGGGCGGTAATATTTTGTTTTCGTCCTTCATTCTCTCGCCTCCCCGCTGTCCTCATAATTCATTTTGAGCATTTTTCTTGCGCGGTATATCCTGTTTTTCACCTTTGAAAGCGGTATGCCCAGCTCCTCCGCTATCTCCTTATACTTCATGCCCGAGCTGTAATACATCTCAAGCGGAAGCCTGTATTTGTCCGAAAGCGTGGCTATTGCGCCGTTGAGCTTTTGCCTGTCCTCTTTTGCTATATATTCCTGCTCGGGAGAAGCGCCTTCGGAAAGCCTGTGCTCCGCCTCATCGAGAGGGAGGGTCTCAAGCTTATTTCTCCGCATATAGTCTATGGTGTGATTGACCGCTATGCGCATTGCCCAGGCAGCAAAGCTGTAACGGCTGTCATAGCGCGCAAGAGAGCGATATATCTTTACAAATATCTCCTGCGAGAGGTCAAGCGTGTCCTCATAGCTGTTAGTGAGCGCGTATACCTTTGAAAAAACCAAATTCTTATATCGTGTTACTATTTCCGAAAATGCCTGCGTGTTGCCCTTAAGACATTCTCTTACAAGGTCGTAATCCGTCATTATATTATACTCTCTTTTGTAAAATCAAAAAAAACTATTCCTCGTCAAATCTGAGCGTAACGCTCTTTCTGTCCTTTCCGAGCTTGGTGTTGGGAAATATATCTTTAGCGTTTTTAATATATGCCTCGGGGAAGGGCATGGCGGGGCTGAAATGGGTGAGCCAGAGCTCCGAAACCTCTCCCGCAAGGGCAAGCCCTGCCGCCTCCGAAAATATCATGTGCTTGTATTCCTTGGCTTTTTCGAGCTTTTCCTCCTCGCCGTACATACCCTCGCACACAAAGAGGTCGGAGCCCTTTATAAAATCGGGCAGAGCCTCCACGGGTCTTGTGTCCGTGCAGTATGAAACGCTCAGTCCGCGCCTGTTTCTGCCGAGCACCATATCGGAGGTGTATATCTTTCCCTCATATTCCGCCTCGCTCTGCTTCTGGAGCACAGACCACATTCTCTGCGGCACATTGTTTTTAAGCGCCTTTTCAACATCGAACCTGCCCGCTCTTTTAACATTTATTCTGTAGGCAAGACAGGTTACCTTGTGGCTGACCTTAAGAGAGTTTATACAAAAAACGCTCTCCTTTATGCTCTCGCCGCCGTCTATCTCCTTAAGCACCACGGGAAAGGGAAGCTCGGGGCATATGGTACGCAAGCCCTCGTACACTCTTGAAAGCCCCTTGGGACCTACGAGCGTGAGAGGCTCCGTTCTGTTGGAATTGCCTATAGTGAGCAGAAGACCCGGCAGACCCGAAATATGGTCTGCATGGTAGTGCGTAAAGCAAATGACATCTATATTCTTAAAGCCCCAGCCAAGCTGTTTCATTGTAACCTGAGTGCCCTCTCCGCAGTCTATCACGAGCATACGCCCTTCAAGCCTGAGCATGAGAGAGGTCAGGGCTCTGTCGGGCAGGGGCATCATACCGCCCGTGCCGAGAAGCGCGACATCCAGCATGACAAGCACTCCTTTCTCTCTTTACATAAAAAACTAAGGTGTGGACAGAGCCACACCTTTCCGAAGCCAAACCGAAAAAAATGCAAGCATTTCTTTCACATTTACTTTGTTTCCTCATCGGGCACATTGGGCGCCTTGTTGCCGAGTATTTCGCTCTTTTTTACGGGTATTCTTACGCCCCTGTTGGTGCCGAATTCAACCGTAACGACCTGGTCGTTAAGCTCAACTACCTTGCCGTAGAAGCCCGAAGAAGTCATAACATCGTCGCCCACCTTTATGGCAGCCTGTATTTCCTTGAGCTCCTTTTCCCTCTTTCTGGAGGGTCTTATGGCAAGGAAATAGAATATGGCTACAAGGGCAAGTATATAGAGTATCATACCCATCGTGCCGAAGCCGCCGCCCCTGCTCTGCTGGGGTTGCTGAGCCTGCGCGTTCTGCGCGGAGCTGTCGACCGTGCCTGCGCTCTGCTGCGCCTGCTGAGCCTGCGCGTCCGCCTGAGCCTGTCCGCTGTCCATGACAACGGAAAGCTCGTTATTGTCAAGTATAGCTAAATAAGTCATTTGTTTATCTCTCCTATGTTTTAAATATATTTTCTTTATTTTAACAGAATACAAAGCAAATGTCAATCAGTTGTAGAGCATATTCATATATAAATCGTCTGCATTTGCGGGAGTGTGGGCTCTCATCATACCGAAGGGTATGTCTATGCCCTTTTCGGTATATTCCACGCTGTCCTTTTTGAGATAGGCGCATATAAAGTCGAGAAGCGCATTTTTGTCCGACTCGTTCCTATACATTATCTCCTCTGCATTTTCATATACAAAGGCATAGGCGCTTCCATTCAAAAACACCTCTCCGCCGAGCGCCCGTATCATGTCCATCTGCGTTTTCCAGTAGTCCGTATCCCTTTCTATATCCCCGGAATATATGGCTGAAATGAGGGGAATGTCCTCATATGACGCCTTTCTTGCAAGGGCGTCGGCAGACTTCATTTTATGCGTGTGCCTTGAAATATAAAACGCCGTTTTATAGCCTATCCTTTTGTAATAGTCAAAGAGAGGCTTTTCGGCGGGTATGAGTATAGAAGCCGTAACGCTGTTTTTTATGTCGATGTCAAACGAAGCCTTTAAAAGCTCTGTCATAAGCCCCTTTTTTCTGTAGTCGGGGTGTGTGGCTGCGCCGTATATATATGTGGCTTTGCCCAAGCCCTTTATAGCGCAGGGTATCATCTGCGCCATTGAGAGCAGTCTGCCGTCTTCCTTGAGTATGAGCGTGTTTTTGAAGTCAAATATATTTTCAAAAAAATAGTCGTTGAAGTCCCTGTCCTCGCCGAAGGCTATGTCCCAAAGCCTTCTTATAGCCTCGGCATCGCTTTTTTTTGCAAAATTTATCATTTGAGTACGGCTGAATAGTTGAGGGTTATAAACTCGGGATAGTACGATTCCTTAGCCTTTCTCAAGCCCTCAATACCCATATCCTCCTCTCTGTCCACATACTTCACGCCCTCGCAGCTGTGCAGAACGAACTGCTGATTTATCACCTGATAAGCGCCGTTTATATTGTGGTCTGCCTTTTCGATATGCACTATCATGGTGTCGTCGAACGACTTTGAACCGAGAGTAACGGCAACTATACTGCCGTCGACACGCAGTATACCGCCCGATATGCCCAGCGCCTTATAGTTTTTAAGCGCGACGGAGGCGGCGCAGAGCTCTCCCAGAAATTCGTCGTCATGCTCGCACCAATCCAGCTGATAGCCGAAAAATTCCTTTATATTGTCGTCGTTCAGCTCCTCGTAGCTCCAGCGGCTCTCATAGTCCTTATAAAATCTGTTGACATGGTTTTTCTTCTTGTGGAGCTTTTTGCCCGAAAGATTGGCAAGCTTTTCGGCAAGATATACATAGTCGCCGTTGTCCCTCTCCTCGTGAAATTCAAAGCGGTCGGGAAAGACAGCCTCGAGCTTCTGCTTCATTTCCTCGTAAACGGAGAGGAAGCGCCATTTTTTGCCCTCGCCCTCGGCATAGTCTATGAGCTTTTCGACAGCCGACTTGAAATCGCCCTCGCCCTCGGGAACAAAATACGCCTCGGTGTTTTCGTCCTCGTCGTCGCTCTTTACGAAAATAAAGCCGTCGTCCACGGCATACTGCGTGTTGTAGTGCTTAGCCCATATAAAGAGATTGGTAAAGCAAAACTCGCATATAAAGTGATTTTTCTTTCTGAAATATTTTTCTATTATTTCCTTGTCCTCAAGCTCGACAGGTTTAAAATTAAGCATTGCATGACCTTCATTTCCATTAATTTGTTCTTTAAATATTATGTATCTTTCAGTTAATCAGTATAACTCATTTTTATACATTCGTCAATTTATGTTTAAAAAAAATCGGGAGAATACATTTTCAGCATCTCCCGTGTTCAAATCAAATCTTAGCCTCGTCCTCGGCGTCCTTTATCTTTATGTCCTCGTCTATCTTGCTGCTCTGCTCGGCAAGGAGCGCCTTAAGAGTGTTGTTGTAGATATCGCTGACATTCTGCTTCCAGTTCTTTTTGACCTTCTTTGCCATTTCCTTTGTGGCGACGGTGAGGTTGATCTCCATAAGGGTTATATCGTCCTCAATAAAGCTGCACTTTACGACATACTCGTCGTCGCCGTACATGAAGTAATTTGCCGATACGGAATATTCCCTCTTTATCTTGCCCTTGTTCTTGCGCACATAAGATATGATGCTGTTGCGCTTTGACTCGGGAATGACCTTCAAAAAGGCGTTGACCGTCTTTTCGCCGTCGTCGGTAAGGGAGTAATACTTTACGTTATTTTCCCTGTTGGAATATATTATGCCGTTGCGCTCCATCTCGTTTATATAGGTCTGGAACTCTATATAGTCCATATAGTCGTTCACGGCAAAGTCATATATATGATCCCACGAAAGAGGCATATCCATCTGGTACATGAGATATAGAATTAAGAGCCTGTTTTCTGTTACAAGCCTGTTGGATTTATACAGAGTCATAATTTATCACACAGGGACGGCTGCCCCTTCCTTTTTTTGATATAGCTCCGAGCCGAAAAAGGTCGAATTACAACTATTATACTCCATTTGCAGGGTGGTGTAAATCTGTTAAAACATAAAATTTTTTGTCAATATTTTGTGTAAATATACTAAAATTACAGCTATTAAAAATTTACAGTCTTTCATTTTTGGTATTTTGAATAATAGCAAAGCCCTATAATTGTATACTTTTCCTACACAAGCCCTATGAGCGAGCCCACGAGCCTGACCGCAAAGGCGGCAAGCCAAGCCACGGTGCACTGGAGCACGACTACGACAAGCGCGCCCCTTCTGCCCATCTCCCGCCTTACGGCTCCCACGGCTGCAACGCAGGGAGTGTAGAGCAAAGTGAACACCAAAAATACAACAGCCGTAAAGGGCGTGAAGAAAGCGGAGAGCGCGGAAACATTGCCGCCTATGAGCACTGTAAGAGTGCTGACAACGCTTTCCTTAGCCGTGAAGCCCGTTATAAGAGCGGTGGATATCCTCCAGTCGCCGAAGCCCAGAGGCTTGAATATGGGCGCAACTATGCTGCCCAGAAGCGCAAGAAGGCTCTGCGAGGAATCCGAAACTATGTTGAGCCTTGTGTCGAAGGACTGCAGGAACCATATTATGATCGTTGCAAGGAATATTATTGTAAACGCCTTTGTTATGAAGTCCCTTGCCTTTTCCCACATGAGCCTGCCGACATTCTTTATGCCGGGCAGTCTGTAATTGGGAAGCTCCATTACAAATGGCACGGGATTGCCCTTGAATGCCGTTACCTTCATGAAAAGCGCAAAGAGCACGCCCGTTACTATTCCCGTTATGTACATGGCTATCATCACAAGCGCTCTGTATCTTGGGAAGAACGCCGCAGTAAAGAAGGCATAAATGGGGAGCTTTGCCGAGCAGCTCATAAAGGGAGTGAGCATTATTGTCATCTTTCTGTCGCGCTCGGACGAGAGCGTCCTGGCTGACATTATGGCAGGCACGGAACAGCCGAAGCCTATAAGCATCGGCACAAAGCTCCTGCCCGAAAGACCTATCTTTCTTAAAATGCTGTCCATCACAAAGGCGACCCTCGCCATATATCCGCTGTCCTCCAATATGGAGAGGAAGAAGAAAAGCACCACAATAACGGGCAGAAAGCTAAGTACGCTTCCCACTCCCGCAAATATACCGTCTATAACAAGGGAATGTATGACGGGATTTATGCCGTAAGCCGTAAGTCCCATGTCGCATATGTCCGTAACCTTTTCAATGCCCAGCTCCATTATATCCGACAGGAAGGAGCCTATCAAGCCGAAGGTCAGCCAGAAAACAACGCCCATTATCACTATAAAGGCGGGTATGGCTGTAAATCTTCCCGTGAGTATTCTGTCAAAGGCGGCGCTTCTTTTGTGCTCTATGCTCTCCTTGGGCTTAACGACTGTGCGCTCGCAAAGCTCCTCTATGAAGCCGAAGCGCATATCCGCTATGGCGGACATTCTGTCGCGTCCGCCCTCCTCCTCCATCTGCACTATCATATGCTCCAGAGTTTCCTCCTCGTTCTTGTCCAGATGAAGCGCCTCAAGTATGAGGCTGTCGTCCTCAACAAGCTTCGCCGCCGCAAAGCGCAGAGGTATATCGTAGAGCTTTGAATGGTCCTCTATGAGGTGGCTCACGGCGTGTATGCATCTGTGGAGCGCTCCGCTGTCGCTTCCCTGCGGGTCGCAGAAATCCAGCCTGCCGGGACGCTCGCCGAAGCGCGTAACATGGAGAGCGTGGCTTATAAGCTCGTCTATACCCTCGTTCTTTGAGGCGGAAATGGGTATGACGGGTATGCCCAGGGACGCCTCCATGGCGTTTATGTTTATGGTCCCGCCGTTTTGCCTTACCTCATCCATCATGTTAAGAGCCAGCACCATGGGCACATTAAGCTCTATCAACTGCATTGTGAGATAGAGATTTCTCTCTATATTTGTGGCATCCAGTATATTGATTATGCCGTCGGGCTTTTCCTTCAGTATAAATTCTCTTGTGAGTATTTCCTCGCTCGTGTAGGGAGAGAGGGAGTATATGCCGGGAAGGTCGGTTACAACAGCGTCGCTGTGTCCCCTTATGGTGCCGTCCTTCCTGTCCACTGTTACACCCGGGAAATTGCCCACATGCTGATTGGCGCCCGTGAGCTGATTGAAAAGAGTTGTCTTTCCGCAGTTCTGATTGCCCACAAGGGCGAAGCTTATCGTCCTGCCCTCGGGAATGGTATAGCCCGATTTTTTTGGGCGGTATCTGCTCTCGCCCACTCCGGGGTGCTTTATCTTCTCGGCAGGGCGGGATATGCGCCTGTATTCATGCATATCGTGTATGTTTTTAAGCGTTATGTTGGCAGCGTCCGCCTTTCTTAAGGTGAGCTCGTAGCCCCTTACTCTAAGCTCCATGGGGTCGCCCATGGGCGCGCACTTCACAAATGTAACCTCCGTGCCGGGAGTAAGTCCCATGTCCAGTATATGCTGTCTTAAGGCGGGCTCGGCGCAGTTCACCTCGTCTATGACGGCGTCCTTGCCTATTTCAAGCCTGTCAAGAGTCATCATTTGTTAAGCACTTCCTCCCACTGCTTTTCTCTGAAGCCCGTGAGCACAAAGTCGTCGCCCACGAGCACGGGACGCTTGACGAGCATGCCATCGCTTGCAAGCACGGCTATAGCCTCGTCCTCGCTCATGGAGGGAAGCCTGTCCTTAAGCCCCAGCTCTCTGTATTTCATGCCGCTTGTGTTGAAAAGCTTTTTAAGCTCTATACCCTTTTCAAGCCAGCCCTTTATTTCCTCCGCCTTGGGGTTGTCCTCTGCAATGTGCCTGTCCTCAAATGAAATTCCCCTGTCCGTGAGCCACTTTTTGGCTTTCTGACAAGTGCTGCACTTCGGATATTCGATAAATAACATAATTATACCTCGTTTCCTGTATATTTTACTTATGTTAAGTATAGCACATAAAAATACTTTTTTAAACAATAAATTGAAGAATATTGAAAAAGAGCAAAAAAGGAAGCCATTAGCTTCCTTTTTTTCAAAACACCTTTTCAAGTATATCCACAGCCTTATCAATATCCTCCTTTGTTACAATTAGGGAGGGCACAAATCTTATGACATTGCTGCCTGCGCCCACGAGAAGGAGTCCTTTTTCTATAGCCGAGGCAATATATTCCGAAGCGGGCTTATTAAGCTCTATGCCCTGCATAAGTCCCATGCCTCTCACATCGGTTATGACATCGCTGTGTTTTTTTGCAAGGGCTTCAAGCTTTTCTCTAAGATATTTGCCCTGTGTTTTTACATTTTCGAGCAGACCGCCCGTAAGCTCGTCCACGACCACATTTCCAGCAGCAGCCGCAAGGGGATTTCCGCCGAAGGTGGAAGCATGGTCGCCCGGGTTGAAGGCGCTTGCGACCTCCTCCTTAGCCAGCATTATGCCGCAGGGCACGCCGCCCGCAATGCCCTTTGCCGCCGAAACTATATCGGGCACAACGCCGAAGCTCTGATATGCAAAGAGTGTGCCGAGCCTTCCAACGCCGCACTGCACCTCGTCGAACAGGAGCAGTATGTTCCTCTCGTCGCAGAGCTTTCTCACAGCCTTTATATATTCCTTGTCGGCGGGTATTATGCCGCCCTCGCCCTGAACGGGCTCCATGAGCACGGCTATTGTGTTTTCCGTAATAGCGTCCTTGAGCGAATCGAGGCTGTTGAACTCGGCATACTTTATATGCGGGAGCATATCTCCGAAGCCCTCGTGATAGTGCGCCTGTCCCGTTGCCGTAACCGCGCCGAAGGTCCTGCCGTGGAAGGAGCGGTGCATTGTTATTATTTCCTGCCTGCCCGTCTTTGAGCCGTATTTTCTGGCAAGCTTGAGCGCAGCCTCTATTGCCTCCGCGCCCGAATTGCAGAAGAACACCCTGTCAAGCTCTCCGTTTTCCACAAGCTTCTGCGCAAGTGTGCACTGTGGCTTTGTGTAATAGAGATTTGAAATGTGTATAAGCTTTTCAGCCTGCTCGCTTATGGCTTTAACAAGCTTAGGGTGATTGTGTCCAAGCGAATTTACCGCTATGCCCGACACAAAGTCGAGGTATTCCTTTCCGTTCTCGTCGTATACGTACATACCGTTTCCCCTCTCAAAGGCAAGAGGAAAACGGTTATATGTCTTCATTACATATTTTTCTCCAAGCTCCGCTGTTTTCATATATATCCTCCTTTACTTCTCAATAAGTGTTCCTATACCCTTGTTTGTGAATATCTCCAGAATGAGACAATGGGCTATTCTTCCGTCCAATATATGCACATTGTTTACGCCCGCCTTCACGCCCTCAAGACAGCACTGCACCTTCGGGAGCATACCGCCCGATATAGTGCCGTCGGCAATGAGGCTCTGTACCTCGTCCTCCTTTATGACGGATATAACGCTGTCGGGGTCGTTCACATCGCGCATTATGCCCGAAACATCGGTTACGAACACCAGCTTTTCCGCCTTTAACGCGCCCGCTACGGCAACTGCGGCATAGTCGGCGTTCACATTGTAGCTTGTGCCGTTTTCGTCCACGCCTATGGACGAAATGACGGGCACAAAGTCGTTATTTATGAGTGTGTTTATAAGCCCCGTTTTTACCTCCGTGACCTCGCCCACAAGTCCTATGTCCATACCGTTTGGCATAACCTTTTTGACCTGCATGAAGCCCGAATCCTTACCGCATATACCCACGGCGTTTATGCCCTGACGGCAGAGCTCCGTAGTGAGGTTTTTATTTATCTTGCCCGCAAGCACCTGCTGTACTATCTCCATTGTAGGCTCGTCGGTAACTCTAAGACCGTCCCTGAACTTGGGCTCTATGCCCACGGCTTCAAGGGCTTTGTTTATGTCCTTGCCTCCGCCGTGCACAACGACGGGCTTGAAGCCTACAAATTTCATGAGGGCTATGTCCTTTATTATGGTTTCCTTTATGTCCTCGTTCACAAGAGCCGCGCCGCCGTACTTTATAACTACGGTTATGCCCGAAAATTTCTTTATGTAGGGCAGAGCCTCGGTAAGTATGCTCGCCTTGTTTATAATGCTTTCCATATCTTTCTCCTTCTTAGCTTCTGTAGTCGCCGTTTATCTTTACATAGTCATATGTCAGGTCGCAGCCCCATGCGGTCGCCTCGGCTTTGCCCTCATTTAAGAGCATATCTATATATATCTTGTGCGCCGAGAGTATATCCGCCGCCTTTTCCTCGTCGAACACTATGGGCTTTCCGCTGTCCATGAGCTTTATTTCGCCGTTTTCGCTCTTAAATACTATCGTTACGGACATGGGGTCAAACTCCGCTCCGCTGTAGCCCATGGCGCAGAGCACGCGTCCCCAGTTGGCGTCCTCGCCGAACATGGCAGCCTTAAGCAGTGAGGATGAAACTACGCTTAACGCTATTTTCCTTGCGTCCTCGTCGTCCCTTGCGCCCTTTACATTGGCTTCTATGAGCTTTGTTGCGCCCTCGCCGTCGTCCGCGCACATAATGGCAAGCGTCCTGCACACATACATGAGCGCCTTTTTAAACTCGGCGTAATCGGCGTTTTCATCCGTTATTTCATTATTGTCCGCCATGCCGTTTGCAAGGCACAAAACGGTGTCGTTTGTGGACATATCGCCGTCTACGCATATCATATTGAAGCTGTCCTTAACGCAGGCTTTAAGCGCCTTGTCTAGCATGGGCTTGGATATGGCGCAGTCGGTGGTTATAAAGCATAGCATTGTAGCCATGTTGGGATTTATCATGCCCGAGCCCTTCGCCATGCCTCCTATGGTAACGGTTTTGCCGCCTATATCTATTTCCGCCGACGCTTTCTTTGCGTGGGTATCGGTCGTCATTATGGCTTGCGCGGCGCTTTCTCCGCCCTCCGACTTGTCGGTAACAAGAGCGTGAACGCTCTCAACGCCATTTAATATGGTGTCCATGGGCAGGTTTACGCCTATAACGCCCGTAGAGCACACGAGTATGTTTTCGGCTTTAACGCCCTCAAGCTCCGCAAGCCTTGCAGCAGTGTCAGCCGCGTCCTTAAGTCCCTGTTCTCCCGTGCAGGCGTTGGCATTTCCGCTGTTTGCGACAATGCCCTTTATTTTGTTTGCCGTTTTCTCCATATCCCAGAGCACGGGCGCCGCCTTAACAATATTTGTGGTGAAGCAGCCCGAAGCCACTGCAGGAACATCGCTTGTTATAACAGCCATGTCCTTGGAATTTGAGGTAAGCCCGATATTGCCGTCGGGCTTGCTTTTTTTGAGCCCAATGTGAGCGCCCGCCGCCTTGAAGCCCTTGGGCGATACAACATTTCCGCTTGTTATGTTCATATTATTCCTCCTTGTAATATTCGTCAAGTGTCCATTTCAGGGGGTTGGTGTCGATGTAGTTCCATATATTCAAGTATTCATCCCGATTTCTTACTATGTGGTCGTAAAAAGATTTCTGCCATACGACAATGCCCGCTTTTTTGGTAACATATCCTTTATATTGCTGAATTATGTTTGATATTGAAGATATTTTGCCGATGTCCGCATTTCCCGCGGGAATGGACATTGCTTGTCCGCTATTTTTACTTACATTTTCTGTAGGTACAAATATTGTTTGTTTGCTATTTTTAATCACATTTTCTGTAGGTACAAGTATTGTTTGTTCGTTATTTTTAATCACATTTTCTGTAGGGGCGAGCATTGCTCGCCCGTCATTTTCGGTAATGGATAACAATAAATGTATATGATTGGGCATAACGACATATTTGTCCGGATTTATCCTATAGACTTCGGGTATACGATTATTCCGTCCTCGGC
>CANRNM010000050.1 GCA_947631975.1 uncultured Clostridia bacterium | reverse complement strand
GGGCGAAAAATATGTTGAGGGCGTAAAGGCAATACTCAACATAGCAAAGCAGTTTGACGACCTGGAGTTTGTAGACCTCGGCGGCGGCTTCGGCATACCGTACGAAAAGCTTAACGACCAGCCCCGACTTGACCTTGAAGCTCTCGGCAAGAAGCTTGACAATGTATTTGAGGAATTTGTGAAGGACTACGGCAAGGAAATAACATTCAAGGTTGAGCCCGGCAGATATATTTCAGCCGAATGTTCCGTGCTTCTCGGCACGGTGCATGCCATAAAATTCAATCATGAGGACAAATATGCAGGCACGGATGTGGGCTTCAATGTGCTCCAGAGACCCATTATGTACGATTCTCACCACGACATAGAGGTATATAACGACAGCGACAGAACGGAGGACATAACCGTTGTGGGAAATATATGCGAATCGGGAGATATAATTGCAAAGCACAGGATATGCCCCGAAATGCATGTGGGAGATACCATAGGTATTCTCGACGCGGGAGCTTACGGCTACTGCATGGCATCCA
Organism: uncultured Clostridia bacterium; assembly: GCA_947631975.1. GTDB lineage: Bacteria > Bacillota > Clostridia > Lachnospirales > CAG-274 > Gallispira. The sequence goes on along the minus strand of CANRNM010000050.1, from coordinate 13,369 downwards.
ACTACAACAACAGGCTCCGCCCCGCGGAGGTGCTCATAAGAGAGGACGGCAGTGTTAAGCTCATAAGAGAAAGAGACAAGCTTGAAGACCTCTTAAAGGGTATGCACGGTCTGAATGAATAAAAGGAGGTAATGACTTTGACACCTGTGGAAAGATATAACAAAACGCTTGCCGAGCAGGCTATAGCGGGACTTGAAAAGAGAAATATGAAGGGCTATTACGCAGAAACAAAGGAGGAAGCCGTTAAGCTTGCCCTCTCCCTCATACCCGAGGGAAGCGTAATAAGCTGGGGAGGTTCTGCAACTCTTTCGGAGACTGGACTTATAGAAAAGCTCAAAGCGGGCAATTACAACTGCCTTGACAGAAGCGATGCAAAGGACAGAGAGGGAATGGAGGAAATAGCTCACAAGGCTTTAAGCGCTGACTATTTCCTCATGAGCACAAACGCAATGACCGCAGACGGTCAGCTTATAAATATAGACGGCAACGGCAACAGAGTCGCCGCTCTCATATACGGGCCTAAAAATGTGATCGTGCTTGCGGGCATAAACAAGATATGCTCCACATACGAGGCTGCGCTTGAAAGAGCCAGAAACAAGGCTTCCGTGCCCAACGCCATGAGATTTGAATGTAAAACTCCCTGCCTCAAGACGGGAAAATGTATGGACTGTCTTAGCGTTGATACGGTATGCTGTCAGTTTGTGCACACCAGATTTTCAAGGGTAAAGGACAGAATAAAGGTAATAATAATAGGCGAAAGCCTTGGATTTTAATTTAAATAAAGGGAGAACGCTCATAAGGTGTTCTCCCATAATATTATAAAGACAAATATTTTATATAATATCAAAAATTTTTCTTGACGAAGCGCCATAATATGAGTATAATAGTATTGTTATATGTTATCGGGGTGTAGCGTAGTTTGGTAGCGCGCAGCGTTCGGGACGCTGAGGTCGCAGGTTCAAATCCTGTCACCCCGATTTTTGTATGATAATGCTGCCTGCTGCTTGCCGCAATGGGCGGTGTTTTTTATATTAAAATAGATAACAAAAAGCCTGCAAACACAAGGTTTGCAGGCTTTTTAGTAGCGAGAGGCGGACTTGAACCGCCGACCTTCCGGGTATGAACCGGACGCTCTAGCCAGCTAAGCTATCCCGCCACGGATGGGAACAATAGGGCTCGAACCTATGACCCCCTGCTTGTAAGGCAGATGCTCTCCCAGCTGAGCTATGCTCCCATGGCTTGCCGAGCTTTTCCAAGCTCGGACACAAACATTATTTTATCATACAATTATTGCATTGTCAACAATTTTTTATATTTTTTATTTATTTTTAAGCTGTTTCATCACTTCGGACAAAACCACGCCTATCTTGTCATTTATGACAAGCGACGCCTGAGTATCGTACGATGTGGCGCTCTTGTTAATAAGGACGAGCTTATCGCCTCTGTATATACTCACAAGACCTGCGGCGGGATATACAACGAGCGATGTTCCGCCGACTATGAGGACATCCGCGCTGCGTATTGCGGAATATGCCCCGTTCCAAGTGGCATCGTCAAGTCCTTCCTCATAGAGCACGACATCGGGCTTTATAACGCCTCCGCACTTGCTGCAATGAGGCACGCCTTCCATAGCTGTTATATCCTCGGCGCTGTAGAAGCTATGGCACTTCATGCAGTAATTTCTATGTACGCTGCCGTGAAGCTCATAGACCTTCTTGCTGCCCGCAAGCTGGTGAAGACCGTCTATATTCTGAGTTACCACAGCCTTTAGCTTTCCCATCTCTTCAAGCTCGGCAAGAGCGTAATGCGCGGGATTCGGCTTTGCATCAAGGCATATGAGATTTTTCTTGTAATAATCAAAGAAGACTTCCTTATTTCTGTCGAAAAATGTTCGGCTTATAAGCACCTCGGGAGGATAGCCGTATTCATTCTTTGCGGCATAAAGTCCGTCGGCGCTTCTGAAATCGGGTATGTTGCTCTCCGTGGAAACGCCCGCTCCGCCCAGAAATACTATGTTATTACTTTCTCTTATTATGTCGGTAAGCTTTTCGTAAGCCATATAATTACCCTCTTTCTTTTTTGACCCTTTCTACAAATCTTGCTATTATTTCAAGCGCTATCCTAATCTCCTCCACGGAATAAGCATAAGAACATCTTATGAAGCCTTCTCCACACTCGCCGAAGGCAGTGCCCGGCACAACTGCGACCTTTTCCTCAAAGAGCAGTCTTTCGCAAAATTCTTCGGAGCTTAAGCCCGTTGACTTTATGCAGGGGAAGAGATAGAAGGCTCCCTGCGCGTCGTAGCAGTCAAGCCCCATATCCAGAAAGCCCTTGCGCATAAAACGGCGGCGGCGGTCATATTCCCTGCGCATCTTTTCAACATCTTCATCACAGTTTTTAAGAGCCTCCACAGCCGCATGCTGGCTTGTGGTGGGCGCGCACATTATGCAGTATTGATGTATCTTGACCATGGCGGACATTATTTCCTTTGGTCCTGCCGCATAACCGAGTCTCCAGCCCGTCATGGCATAAGCCTTTGAGAAGCCGTTTATAACTACGGTCTTGTCGCGCATATAGTCTACGGAGGCTATGGAAACATGCTTCTTGCCTCCATAGGTGAGCTCCGAATAGATCTCGTCGCTTATGACAAGTATGTCCTTGTCCTTTAAAAATTCCGCAAGAGAGAGAATGTCGCCTTCTTCCATTATTGCGCCCGTGGGATTGTTGGGAAAAGGCAGTATGAGTGCCTTTGTTTTGGGCGTTATTTTGTCCTTTATATCGTCCACGGTGAGCTTGAAATTATTTTCCGCCTTGGTGTTGACAACTACGGGCACGCCGTCTGCCATGGACACGCAGGGCTTATAGCTAACATAAGAAGGCTCGGGCACAAGTACCTCGTCGCCCGCGTTTATTACGGCTCTTAATGCAAGGTCGATGCTCTCGCTTGCGCCTACCGTTACTATTATTTCGTCCTTGGGACAGTACGTGCAGTTTATCTTTCTTTGGAGATATTTGCTTATTTCCTCTCTGAGCTCCATAAGTCCCGAATTGGAGGAATAGACCGTCCTGCCCTTTTCAAGGTTATATATGCCCTTTTCTCTTATTGCCCAGGGCGTTTCAAAATCGGGCTCGCCTACGCCCAAGGATATTACGCCTTCCATTTCACTTGCTATATCAAAAAATTTTCTTATACCCGAAAAAGGCATAACTCTGACCTTTTCGGCTATGAAATCCTGTGGTTTCATCATGGTGTAACTATCATCCTTTCGTCATCCTCGCGCTTTTTCTCGATGACAACTCCATGGTCCTTATACTTTTTGAGCACAAAGTGAGTAGCCGTGCTGAGCACATTGTCTATGGGTGAAAGCTTATTCGAGATAAAGCTTGAAATTTCGCTTATGTTCTTGCCGTCCATCATAACGAGCAGATCGTATGCGCCCGCCATGAGATAAACCGCCTTGACCTCGTCAAAGAGATATATCCTCTCGGCAATTTTTTCAAAACCTCTGTCTCTCTGGGGCGTAACCTTTACTTCTATCATGGCTGTTACAAATTCCTTGTCGGTCTTATCCCAGTTTACAAGGGTGGTATATCCGCATATTATATTATCCTTTTCCATGCTGTCCATAGCCGCCGCGACCTCATCTACGGACGCTCCAAGCATGGCAGCCATATCCTCAAGGCTTACTCTGCTGTTTTTCTCCAAAATTTCAAGTATTTCTGTTTTAATGTTCTGCATAGCACAGCGATCTCCTTTCTGAAATTTACATTAATTATACTACAGGGTCTATTCAAAGTCAAATCCACAGTCCCTCATCACCGAGCATTGTCCGTTATACCGCCTATCTCCGCTTCCGCCTCCAGCCTGAGCTGCTCGGTATCATCCGCCGTAACGGGCAGATTTTCAAGCGACGAAAAGCCGAAATATCTCAAAAATTCGTCCGTAGTGCCGAACAATATGGGCTTGCCGGGAGCGTCCAGCCTTCCCTGCTCGCTCACAAGTCCGTATTCCACAAGGCGGTTCACGGCGTGGTCTGCGCTCACTCCCCTTATCTCCTCTATCTGACCCTTTGTAACGGGCTGTTTATAGGCAATTATGGCAAGGGTCTCAAGAAGCGTGGTGGAAAGAGTTTTCCTTGCGGGCGCCTGATAGAGCTTTTTGATATAGTCAAAACAGTTCTTATCCGTGCACATCTGATAGCCGTCGCCCACCTGTATTATCCTTATGCCTCTGTTTTCATATGTATATTTGTCGGCAAGGTTTTCTATGACGCTTTTAAGCGTGTTTTCATCCTGCTCAGTAGCATACGCCATGTCCTTGAGAGCGACAGCCTCGCCCGATGCGAAAAGTATCGCCTCTATGACCGCTTCAAGCTCTTGTATTGTCATTTTCAGCCCGCCTCCCCGTATGCCGTTATAGTTATATCTTCAAAATTTTCTTCCTGAACTATGCTTATCTGCTTTTCCTTTATCATCTGGAGCATGGCGAGGAAGGTCGTTACGATCTCGTTTTTGCTGCTGTCATATTTGAAGGCAGAAAAGAAGCTGAAGCGTTTTTTCCTCGAAATAAGCTCCTTAAGCTCCGTAACCTTCTGTTCTAGAGTGAATTCCTCTCTGTCTACCGAATTGAAGGTGCTTCTTATCTTGTCCGTTCTGAGCTCTCTGCGCCTCAAAACCTCCTGAAAGGCTCTGAACAAAAGCTCTCCCGTGGCTCCGTTCAATATGTCCGAAGCCTCCTTTGGCACATCCTGTCTTATTTTTTTGATGAGCTCGGCGTCGTTTTCCTTATAATATGTATAGCCCGCGCTTTTCTGCTTTATATCAAAATCGGACGCAATGCCCTTGAAGCGCTTGTATTCTATGAGCCGTCTTACAAGCTCCTCTCTGGGGTCGATTTCTTCATCGTTTTCATCGACCTCCACGGGAAGCAGGAGCTTTGACTTGATTTCTATCAAAGTGGCTGCCATAACGAGAAATTCGCTTATGTTTTCCATATTGTATTTGTTCATCCTATTTATATATTCCAGATATTGCTCCGTAACAAGAGCGATGGGAATATCGTAAATATCTATTTTGTTCTTGACTATAAGGCTGTAAAGCAGGTCCATGGGACCTTCAAATACTTCGAGCCTTATCTGTGTGTCGGTATTTTCAGCCATATCAAAACCTCGGTATAATAAGCTTATAAGTTAGACTATTATATTTACTATCACATCAAGTACACGGGGAAGAAGCCCAAGCACAAGCAGAAAAACTATAAATATCTGTATGGGCTTTTCATACTGCGAGTACGCTATTGCCTGATTGGGACTTAAAAAACAGCGTATTATATTGCTTCCCGCCATGGGATATACGGGCAGTAAATTGAACACCGCTATAGCCGCAAAATTCTTTGCCATAATGCCGAGAAAAAGCACGGCATATGATATATAGCCTGCATTTCCGATAAGCGCCAAAAGCGCCGCGCATATATTGACGGCTACCGCAAGCACAACGCATATCACAATGGGAGTAACATAGGTGATGAGTATGCCTCTTTTCTTATTCTTATAATATCTGCTTGAGGTCTCAACGGGGCTGCCCCAGCCGTAGCCGCATATAAGAAAGAGTATAAAGCCTATGGGTTCAAAGAATTTAAAGGGATTCAATGTGAGCATGCCTTGATTCTTGGGCAGCTTATCCCCCTGAAGGGTGGACATGAGCGCCTTTGAAAACTCAAAAACCGTTACAACTATCATTATAGTTACGGCGTTTAGCAAAAAATAAATAATTTGGTCTATACCTATCATATATTTCTCCTAATTCTGAATACGCTTGAATTTCTTTTCAAGCTCATATTTTGACATTTCTATTATAGTGGGTCTGCCGTGAGGACAGGTGAAGGGATCTTCCAATTTCAGAAGCCTTTGTATGAGCTCCTGCGCCTCGCTGTAGCTAAGCCTGTTGTTGCCCTTTACGGCTGCCTTACAGCTCATTGTGGCTATGGCGTCCTCCTTTGTGTCGTATATGTTCTTTATATTTTTATCCGCAAGCGCGTCCACTATATCCATAAAAAAGCTTATATTCCCGGGAGAATCAAAAACATATGGCACGGCTCTTACGGCGTATGTCCTTGCGCCGAACTCCTCTATCTCAAAGCCGAAGCTTTCCAGAAGCTCCATATTCTCCTCAACTATGAGCTTTTCGCTTTCGCTTAGGTTTACGGCTATGGGCTGAAGAAGCTGCTGGCTTGATATGCTGTCGGTCTTGAATTTTTTTACAAGATCTTCATAGAGCGCTCTTTCGTGCGCCGCATGCTGGTCTATCATATACATGGTGTCGTTTTGCTCCACTATCCAGTAGGTGGCAAAAATCTGTCCGACTATCCTGTAATTTGTAAAAAACGGCTTTCTTTCGGGCTTATTGTCCTGCGTATTTGCCTTTAAAGCTTCTGTTTTTTCATCTTTTTCGGTTTTATCGGGCTTTTTATACTCCGCCGCAATGTTTTGATTATCCGCCTTTTCCGCCTCTTTGTTATTATTCTCATTGGCGTAAAGCTTATCCATTGCGCTTAAAATGCTGTTCTTTTTTTCGTCCTTATTTTTGGAAGGCTCCTCTCTGAAAGCATGTGCATTTTCATTTTCAGGCTTTTCGGTTTTTGCCATATCCTCGAGGGTCGACTGAACTCCCATAGGCTTTGGCTTTGCGGGCTTATCCCATGTAACATCCGGTATGAGCTCCGTCTGCGAAAGCGCCTTTGTAACAGCGTTATAAACAATATCGTACACCAGGTTTTCGTCCGAAAATCTCACCTCGAGCTTTGTGGGGTGAACGTTTACATCCACGGTGCCCTCGGGTACCTTGAGATCAAGAGCGAAAACGGGGAATTTGCCTATCATGAGCTTTCCCTTGCACGCCTGCTCGACCGCATTCATGACGACGGCGCTCTTTATATATCTTCCGTTTATAAAGAAATTTTCATAGCTTCTGTTGCCCCTTGAAATCTCGGGCTTAGCTATAAGACCTTCAAGCACAAAGCCGTTTTTACTGTAATTGACATCCAGCATTTTGGAGGCTGTTTCCCTGCCGTATATGTACATTAATACCGTTCTGAGGTCGCCCTTGCCGTCCGTCTGCAAAATAGTGTTGCCGTTATTTATATATTTTATGGCTACCTCGGGGTGTCCCATTGCAAGCCTTGATACGGTCTCGGAAACATAGCTTCCCTCGGCGGCGGGCTTTTTGAGGAATTTGCGCCTTGCGGGAGTGTTATAGAAAAGGTTTTTCATAGTAAACACAGTGCCCTCGTTTGCGGCGGCTTCCTCTTCCCTTTCCACAACTCCGCCGTTAAGCACGATCCTTGTGCCTACGGGACTGTCCGCAGTTTTTGTTATCATCTCGGAATTTGACACCGAAGCTATGCTTGAAAGAGCCTCGCCTCTGAAGCCCAGCGTCATTATGCCGTCAAGCTCCTCAAGACTTCTCAACTTGCTTGTGGCGTGGCGCATGAAGGCGGTCCTCACCTCGTCGGAGGGTATGCCTCTGCCGTTGTCCGTTATCTTTATAAGCCCTATACCGCCGTCCTTTATCTCGACGGTTATATTGTCGGCTCCCGCATCTATGGAATTTTCAACCAATTCCTTTACGACCGAGGCGGGACGCTCTACGACCTCTCCCGCGGCGATTTTGTTTATAAGATTGTTTTCAAGCAAACGGATGCTGTTCATAGTTTATACCTCTATTCTTTATGGGCGGCAAAGCGCTGTTTGAGTTCATATAGCTTCTGCATCGCCTCAAAGGGCGTTATGGCGTCAATGTTTACATCTTCAAGCTCCTTGGCAAGCTCTCTGAATTTGTCATCTTCCTTATCGGCGGGACCTACATTGTAATCGAAGTCCTCCACCTGCATATCCAGTATATTTTCTTCCTTTGAAAGTATATCGAGTATGGCGTCGGCGCGCTTTACAACGGCAGAGGGAACGCCTGCAAGCCTTGCGACATGCACGCCGTAGCTCCTGTCGGTGCTGCCCTCCGTTATTTTCCTTAAGAAAATAATGTTTTCGCCCTGCTCCTTTACGCTCACGCAGTAATTCTTTACTCCCTTTACCTTGCCTTCAAGCTCCGTGAGCTCGTGATAATGGGTAGCGAAAAGCGTTCTGGCGCTTATGTTCCGGGCTATGTATTCAAGCACCGCCCAAGCAATGCTTAGTCCGTCGAAGGTGGATGTTCCTCGTCCTATTTCATCTAGTATCAAAAGACTTTTTGATGTGGCATTGTTGAGTATGTTGGCGACCTCCACCATCTCCACCATAAATGTGGACTGACCCGTAGCGAGGTCGTCCGAAGCGCCCACTCTTGTGAATATCCTGTCGGTTATGCCTATTTCGGCAGAGCTTGCGGGTATGAAGCTTCCCGCCTGCGCCATGAGCACAAGAAGCGCCGTCTGACGCATATAGGTGGACTTGCCCGCCATGTTGGGCCCCGTTATTATGGCAAGGGGCTTGTCGGAGTCAAGGCAGGTATCGTTGGGTATGAAGGTTTCGCCCGACACCTTTTCCACAACGGGATGTCTGCCGTCATGTATATCTATAATGCCGCTGTCGTTCACTGTAGGCTTAACATAGCCGTTCTTGGCTGCAAGCTCGCCCATGGAACGAAGAACGTCAATAACGGAAAGCGCCTGCGCCGTCTGCTGTATCCTGCCCACATTTGAAGCGACCCTGTTTCTTATTTCGCTGAAAATATCATATTCCAGAGCGACTATTTTTTCATCCGCTCCGAGGATAGCGTCCTCTATTTCCTTGAGCTCGGGAGTTATATATCTCTCCGCATTTGCAAGAGTCTGCTTTCTTATGTATCTTTCGGGCACCATATCCTTATAGGAATTTGTAACCTCGATATAATAGCCGAAGACCCTGTTGTACCTTATCCTGAGCTTGGGTATGCCCGTGGCTTCCTTTTCCTTGGTCTCAAGCTCCGTCAGCCACTTTGCGCCCTCGTTCTTGGCGCTTCTCAGCTTGTCCACATCGGCATTATAGCCTGTCTTTATTATATTGCCCTCCCTCACGCTGAAGGGAGCGTCCTCGGATATGCTCTCGTCTATGAGAGAAAACATATCCTCAAGGCAGTCAAACTCGGAATAAAGCTCGTTTACATAATCGCAGTCGAAGGAGCTTATATTGTCCTTTATCTGCGGAAGGTATCTGAAGGAATTTCTGAGAGCAAGCAGGTCCTTGGCGTTAGCCGTGCCGTATACCACCTTGCCCATTAGCCTTTCGATATCGAGTATAGAGCCTAACATTTCCTTAAGGTCTTCCCTGTCGAAAACATTGTCCTTGAACCTTTCAACGGCGTCAAGGCGTTTATTTATTTCGTCAACATCTATAAGAGGCTGTTCGAGCCACTTTCTGAGAAGTCTTGCGCCCATGGCAGTCCTTGTCTTATCCATAACCCAAAGGAGCGAGCCCTTCTTGCCCTTGTCCCTTATTGTGCGTGTAAGCTCCAGATTCCGCCTTGAACTCATATCCAGTATCATATATTTATTTGAGGAATATTTTTTGATGCTCATTATGTGGGAAAGACTGTTCTTCTGAGTTTCTATGAGATACTGCAAAAGAGCGCCCGCGGCGCATACGCAAAGTCTGTCGTTATCCAGCCCGAAGCCCGCAAGATTGAGCGTCTTGAAGTGATTGCAAAGGCAGATGTTGGCATTCTGATAGTCAAAGCTCCACTGAGAATACTCCGAGGGCTTTATATCGAAAATACGGCTTATGCTGCCGCCCAGCTCAAAGCCCGAATTGCATATTATCTCGGAGGGATTGAAGCGAGCTACCTCGTCTATTATCTTGTTGTCCAGATTTTTGCCCACGGATGTTACCTGAAATTCGCCCGTGGATACATCGCAGCTGGCAATACCGCAGCCCTCGGGCGCCATGTATATGCACATGATATAGTTATTCCTGCCCTCGTCCAGCACATTTGTGTCCAGGACCGTGCCGGGAGTAACTATCCTTATTACCTCTCTTTTGACAATGCCCGCAGCCTTCTTGGGGTCCTCGGTCTGCTCGCATATCGCCACCTTATAGCCCTTTTCAACGAGCTTGGCAATATAGCCGTCAGCCGCATGATAAGGCACTCCGCACATGGGCGCTCTTTCCTCTTGACCGCAGTTCTTGCCCGTAAGTGTAAGCTCCAGCTCTCTTGAGGCTATGAGCGCGTCGTCATAGAAAAGCTCGTAAAAATCGCCCAGTCTGTAAAAGAGAAGGCAATATTTGTAATTTTTCTTTATCTCCATATACTGCTCCATCATAGGAGTAAACTTAGCCATTTATCACACTTCCCGTTCTAGCGGCAGCCTCCGCAGGTGGAACAGCTGCCCGTGCAGCCGCCCTCGTTGTCCTCGCACTCGCCCGTTATCGTAGCCTGAAATATAGTCATAACTCTGTTTATGACTGCGTTTAACTCGCTTTCAGCCTGTATCATATTGCTTATTATTTCATTTCGTTTAAGCTCGGCTATCATCTGTGTAAGCTTTGAGCCCTCTTTTTTGAGCTCGTCCTCCGTTATGCTGCCCTCTTGGACGCGCATATTGACAGCCTCTCTGTAGGTGTTGTAGTCCAGAAGCTTCTGTCTTGCCTCCTCGTTGTTGTCAAATATATATCTTGTTTCGGCGACCTTCTTGCCCTCGTCTGTGGAAAGCACTTCATATGCAAGCTCTCTTGCCTTTTCGTAAATAGTATTCTCCATTTTTTGTCCTCATTTCTTAAATTATTTTAAAACACAATAAAGCAATATAATTGTAACATAAAACGATATATTTTTCAATTATAAAATACCAAAAAAATTGACAAACAAAAAAACAAGTAATATAATATAATCAAAATAAGCTATATATAAAATATAAGGAGGCAAAAAACTATGACAATGAGTATTTCTGAAATGAAAAGACAGGCGCGCGAGCAGATGAAAAGCTGCAAGACAAATCCGTATATCTTAACTCTTGTATATCTCATAATAAGCTACATTGTGGGAAGTATACTTATATTTTTCAACAATTCCTCGGACAGCTCCGCAATGGTAAAGCTCGTTGCGTTTATAATACAATGTGTAACTACTATACTTGAAACGGGCTATTTATGGTGGGCTTTAAGCGCAAAAAGAGGCGACGACAACACGGATGAATTTATATCGGCTTTTAAGCAGAGTTTATACATCATCATCATAAATTTCATATGCAATATTTTCATAGCTCTCGGTCTTGTACTTTTGATAATTCCCGGCATAATTGTGGCTCTCGGGCTTAACATGGCTATGCTCTGCTTCAGAGATGCGCCCGACGACGGATTTTTTGAGGCAATAAAGAACAGCTGGAGCATAATGAAGGGCAATAAATTCAATCTTTTTATGCTCTATCTTTCATTTATCCCTTGGGTGCTGCTTACGGCTGTAACTCTGGGTATCGCAGGAATATATGTGATTCCCTATATGAATATAACAATAGCTAATTTTTACGATGAGATTTGCTAGGATAATATATTATAACTTTACATTATGTTTTTGAAAAAACTAAAATATATCAATATAATTTATATATCTATTTAATAAGGAGGTTTTAAAAATCATGTCTTTAAACATTAATGAATTAAAAAGAGAAGCCCGTGAACATATGAGAAATAGCAGAACAAGCCCATATATAGTAAGCTTTGCATATCTTGTGATTAACTATATTCTGGGAAGTATTTTTGTATATTTTAAAAGTTCATCGGATACTTCAGTGATATTTTGGCTGATATCCTTTGTATTGCAGTGTGTAAACACAACTATTAACACCGGTTTTTCGTTTTGGGCATTAAGCGTTGCAAGAAACAATGATGATACAGATGAATTTTTCTTTGCTTTCAAAAATATCCTGCCAATTATACTTATACATATTGTTCGCACTGCTTTTATATCTATAGGCTCCTTACTGCTCATTTTGCCCGGCATAATTGTTGCTTTGGGACTGAGTATGTCGCAGTTCTGCTTCCGTGATGCAGTCGAATTTGGTTTTTTTGAGGCAATAAAGGACAGTTGGAATCTTATGAAGGGAAATAAGCTCACATTTCTTGTGTTGTGGCTCTCCTTTATACCATGGTTGTTGCTTACGCTTGTAACCTTTGGACTTGCAAGCATATATGTCCTGCCTTATATGTCCGTTACTATCGCCAAGTTTTATGATGAAATATATTAATATATTTTAACATGAATTTACATTTTATTTTTAATACAAGGAGGAATTTATTATGAAAAGAAAATTGTTAAAAAATCCATTGAATGAGAGATTGTATTTATGCGTATTCCAAATTTATAATTCCCTGTTTAAAAAAAGCAAGTTTCAGTCCTACTTTAGGTTCTATTGTGGGCTGTATAACAACATTACATACTCTGATGATAGATTCAATGAGTATACAGGCTTTATATAGTCTTGGTAACACTTTACATGGTAGAGTTGGTGACAGAACTTACATATATGCCGGTTTAGAGCCAAAGCCCTAATACATATAAATCCGAGGTGTGTTTTTGATGGACTCAAAGGAGTTTAAAGAAAGGCTTGAAAACAGAGCGCATGAGATAGGCAAATATTCTACATATGATGACATAAGCGAACTACACAAGAAATTAATGCGTGAAAGCCACGGACATTATTGGCGTAAAAATAGATATGAAAATATGTATCTTTATGGTTTAGTCTCAATATTATGTTACATCTTTCGCAGAAATCTGTTTATATTATTTGTCGGCGTAATTGCTTTTTTTACACTTGCTGTTTCATGCACAGAATACCATGTAATAACACCATTATTCTATATTCTTTTGCTTATAATCGTATTTATGCTAAATATAACATATATAAGACAAGAGTTTCATAAAGCATATATAATTATAAATTTTATTGTAATTGCAAGCTTTATAATATTATTGGGCGGCGGTTACTGTACAAACAAATATTTAAACACCTATAACCTCATACCTGCTATTACGGGCTATAGTAAGCTAAAAAGCGGAAAAGAAAATTTCGTGATTGCAGACAAAAACACATATATCGTTTCACCCATACTGACAACAGAGCAGATAATACACAGAATAAATCAGGATTTCCATACGGGCATATATCACTATGACGACACGGCATATGAAAACAAGGTGCTGCTTTACGATTACTACAATAACCTGATAGGCTCATACGACAGAAAGGAAACAAAATCCGGGTATATATGTGTGCATTTTGAAACATGGAAGCAGATTTAAAGCTTTATTAAAAAAAGACCGCAGACGCGGTCTTTTCTGCGTGTCGATAAAATCGACACGCTTGAAAGAAATGCTTGCATTTCTTTCAGTTAGGCTAAGGAAG
>CANRNM010000049.1 GCA_947631975.1 uncultured Clostridia bacterium | reverse complement strand
AAAACTATTTTGTCCGCAGGACACACATTATAAGGCGTCCTTGCGAAGCAGGGAAGCTGGCACCCGAAGGGCGACTGAAGGGTTAAAAAATGTTTTTTCGACACACAAAAGAGCGGAGCTAAAAAGCTCCGTTCTTTTAATCCCCCTCAGTCAACTTTTCAAGTTGACAGCTCCCCCGAAGGTGGAGCCGAGAGGTAACGGTCAACCCCAAGTTCTTGGCTCCCCTTGGGAAGCCGAGAGGTAATGGTCAACCCAAAGTTCTTGACCTCCCTCTACAGGCAAGAATATGCAAAATATTATAATTTATGTTAAAATACAACAAAGCCGTCCATATTCAACAGACGGCTTTAAAAATTATCTCATAAATGCGAAGTATATTATAACAAGAAGTCCGAGGGCTATTCTGTAATAGCCGAATATCTTGAAGCTGTTTCTCTTGATATAGCTCAAAAGGAACTTTATGGCAAGCACGGAAACAACGAATGAAACACCCATACCCACGATGAGCATAACAAGCTCATAGAACGAGGGAAAGCCGAATTTAAAGAGCTTTAAGAAGCTTGCGCCGAACATAATGGGTATTGCAAGGAAGAATGTAAATTCCGTTGCCACATATCTGGATGTGCCGAGGAGCAGACCGCCTATAATGGTAGAGCCCGAACGGGATGTGCCCGGCACAAGCGCAAGTATCTGGAAAAGACCTATGCCTACGGCTGTCTTTAAGGGGAGCTTATCCAGATTTTTATGCTTTATATTCTCTTTCTTCCTGTGATTTTCGATTACTATGAAGGCTATACCGTAAACAATGAGCGCTACTGCCACAACAAAGGGATTGAAAAGATATGTATCGAGCAGATCGTCGAAAAGAAGACCTATCACAGCGGCGGGTATGCAGGCAATTATCACCTTCAACCATAGATTTATGGTGTCCATTTTTTCGTTCTGCGTTTTCTTCTTGCCGAAGGGATTAAGCTTGTTGAAATATATCACAACTACGGCAAGTATGGCACCGAGCTGTATGACAACATCGAACATCTCCATAAATCTGTCGCTTGAAATATAGCCTATGAGCTCTTCGACTATTATAAGGTGTCCCGTGCTGCTTATGGGAAGCCACTCCGTTATACCCTCTACTATGCCCAATATCAATGTTCTGACAAGGTCATGAAAAAATACTATCATAATAACCTCCTTATTTTGTGTTTATAGTAATTATTCTTTCGTCATTATCCCAGTTGACCTCCGCATTGAGCGCCTCGGACACAGCCCTTAAGGGTACCATGCTCCTGCCCGACATGATTTGAGGTCTCACTTCCATAATTATAGTATTTTTTTGATTAATTAGCAAGACTTTTTCGCCAATTACAAAAGAAATTTCGGTGTTGTCCTTTTTTGCCCTCACCTGCTGAGTGTCGTTATTCCAGCTGACCTCGGCTCCCAGAGCCTCAAAAACCGCCCTGAAGGGCACAAGAGTGCGGCTGTTTTGTATGACGGGTTTTGTGTCGAAGTTTACTATATTGCCGTCCACATACACCTGAATATCGTCAGTGTTGTTTACAAGCTTAGCGGGGCTTTTGACGGGAGCCGTTGTTGCGGGAGCCTGTGTAACGGGAGCCGTTGTTGCGGGCGCAGAAGCTACGGGAGCCTGCGTAACGGGTGCGGAGGTGGTCGCCTCCGTATGTATTTCCGCCGCAGGGACGGTCAAAACGCCGTTTTCGGTCTTTAAAATATTCTTTATGTAAGAAAGATCATTCACAAATTTATATCTAAAATGTATCTCGCCCGATATCTTGTCAAAGCTTTTGTCATAGTCAAGCTGCTGTTTTATAGCCTTGCCCGCATACCACGGACTGGAGGCGGAAACGCCGTCGCACTTGTAATCGGCAAGACCTATGTAAAGCTTTGTATTGCAGTTATTCAATGTCTGCACCCACCAGTTTACCGCCTCCTTGTAGTCAATGGTCTCATTGCCTATCTGCCAGTAAATCTGCGGGGCTATGTAGTCGATCCAGCCCTCGAGCGCCCACTTTCTGCTGTCGGCATAGTTCTTGTAATAGGACTCGCTGCCGTATGTATTGCTGCCGAGGGGGTTATTTTTCTTGTTTGCCCATACGCCCACGGGACTAATGCCGAACTCAACGGATGGATCAAGAGCCTTTATTCTGTCGTGCAGGGTCTTGACAAGAGTGTTTACATTGTTTCTTCGCCATTCGTCCTTTGCGGTGCCGTTTGCGTAAAGAGCATAGCTCTTGCTGTCGTCAAAGCCCTGCCCCGGATAGAAATAATCGTCAAGGTGTATGCCGTCTATGTCGTAATTATTGACTATCTCCTCAACGCCTTTTATAACGAGCTCTTGGACCTCGGGTATTGCGGGGTCGAAATAGAGCTTGCCCTCAAAGGGAACTACCCATTCCGGATGCTTTCTTGCGGGGTTGGAATAGGCTAGGCTGTCGAGAGTGAGAGTTGTTTCGTTTGTAACTCTGTAGGGATTTACCCATGCGTGGAGCCTCATGCCCTTGCTGTGCGCCCTGCTTATCCAGTAAGCAAGAGGGTCGAAGTCGTCCGAGGGCGCCGTGCCCTGCGAGCCCGTGAGCCAATGACTCCAGCAATATATATCTGACTTATAAAAAGCGTCGCAGGCGGGCCTTACCTGAAAAAATATATCGGTTATGCCCATGTCCGCGCAGTTATCTATTATTTTGTCCGCCTCGCTTTTAAGAAAGGCTGAATCGGTCGTACGCTTTGAGGGATAGTCCAAATTTAAGGTCGTGGACACCCATACGCCCGACATTCTGCCGTTATCCGCTGTAACGGCGGGCGTATTTGCCGTTTCCGCCTCTGCGGTGGGTATGTCGAAATAAGCCAGCTGAAAAATGAGTACAGCCGAAAGTATTATAGTCAACAAGTATTTATTCATCTGCGTTCTCCTTTATGAAATCGAGCCATTTTTTGAGCTTTGCTTCCTGCCCGTTATCGCTCAGCTCATAATATACCTTATCCACAAGCTCATCGGGAAGGTACTGCTGTTTAACATAGTGGTTCTTGAAGTCATGCGCATATTTATAGCCTATGCCGTGTCCCAATTCGCCCGCGCCCGAATAGTGGGTATCCTTCAAGTGATCGGGAACACCCGAGGTCTGTATTTTGCTCACGTCAGTCATTGCCTTGTCTATAGCCATGACAGCGGAATTGCTCTTGGGCGAGCATGCCACATAGGCTGCTGCCTGCGTGAGGTTGATACGGCACTCAGGAAGCCCAAGATAATCTACAGCCTGCGCTGCCGCAGCCGCCACAACGACTGCCATGGGATTGGCATTGCCCACATCCTCCGAGGCGCATATGAGTATACGCCTTGCAATAAAGCGGGGATCCTCGCCCGCATAGAGCATTTTGGCAAGATAGTATACAGCCGCGTCGGGATCGGAGCCCCTCATGCTCTTTATGAAAGCGGAAATGGTGTCATAGTGGTTGTCGCCGTCTCTCTCGTAATTTACGGCGCGTTTTTGTATGCACTGCTGCGCCGTTTCCATGTCTATATGTATTACGCCCTCGGCGTTTCTCTCCGTAGTGAGAACGGCAAGTTCAATGGCGTTGAGCGCTATTCTGGCATCGCCGTTCGAAGAGTCCGAAAGAAAATCGAGCGCATCGCCGTCAATGGAGGCATTGTAGCTTCCCAAGCCTCTTTCGCTGTCCTCCAGCGCTCTTTTGAGTATGGTCTTTATATTGTCCCTTGTGTGGTGCTTTAGCTCAAAAATTATACTTCTGGACACAAGAGCCTTGTTCACCTCAAAGTAGGGATTTTCGGTAGTGGCGCCTATGAGTATTATAGTGCCGTCCTCCACATAGGGAAGAAGCGTGTCCTGCTGTACCTTATTGAAGCGGTGTATCTCGTCTATAAAGAGTATGGAACGCCTGTTGTAGCCGCCAAGAAGCGTTTTTGCCCTGTCTATGGTGTCGGTGATATCCTTCTTGCCCGCAGTGGTGGCGTTTATCTGCATAAATTCGCTCTTTGTGGTGTTGGCAATAACTCTTGCGAGAGTCGTTTTGCCCGTGCCGGGAGGTCCGTAGAAAATTATGGACGAAAGCTTATCAGCCTTTATGGCTCTGTAGAGCAATGTATTTTTGCCCGCAATATGCTCCTGTCCCACGAACTCCTCCAGAGTGCGGGGTCTTATCCTGGAAGCGAGAGGACTTTCCTTTTTTAAATTGTTTTCCGCCTGAAACTCAAATAGATCCATTATTTTAACCTCTTATATACATTGCATCGCCGAAGGAAAAAAATCTGTATTTGTTTTCAACGGCGCATTTATAGGCGTTAAGAACATTCTCTCTGCCCGCAAGAGCGCTCACGAGCATAATAAGCGTGGACTCCGGCAGATGAAAGTTAGTTATGAGCGCGTCTATTATTTTGAACTTATAGCCCGGATATATGAAAATATCCGTCCAGCCGCTCTGCGCCTTTATATATCCGCTTTCATCGGCAACGGATTCAAGCGTTCTTGTGCTTGTGGTGCCTACGGCTATTATCTTGCCGCCGTTTGCCCTTGCGCTGTTTATTATATCCGCATTTTCATCATCTATCATGTAGAACTCGGAATGCATTTTGTGGTCGTTTATATCCTCTGTCTTGACGGGTCTAAATGTGCCGAGCCCAACATGGAGAGTGAGCTTTGCAATATTTACGCCCTTTTTTTCAAGCTCCGAGAGAAGCTCGGGGGTAAAGTGAAGTCCCGCCGTGGGCGCCGCCGCAGAGCCTTCGTTTTTGGCATAGACCGTCTGATATCTGTTCTTATCCTCCAACTTTTCCTTTATATAGGGAGGGAGAGGCATTTCGCCGAGCTTATCGAGTATTTCCTCAAATATGCCATCATATGTGAATTTTACTATTCTGTTGCCGTCGTCAAGCACTTTCTCGACCTCGGCTTCAAGAAGCCCGCCGCCGAAAACTATTCTGTGTCCCGGTCTGGCTTTTTTGCCGGGATAGGCAAGAGTTTCCCATCTGCTGCCGTCAATTCTTTTAAGAAGAAGTATCTCAACGCCCGTGCCCGTGTCCTTTCTTGCGCCCATAAGTCTGGCGGGAAGCACCTTTGTTTCGTTTATAACAAGGCAGTCGCCCTTATTTATGAGCGAAAGTATATCCCTGAAAACTCTGTGTTCTATTTCCCCCGTGTTCTTATCGAGCACCATAAGCCTTGATCCATCCCTCTTTTTGAGAGGAGTCTGTGCAATTAGGCTTTCGGGCAGATCAAAATAAAAATCACTTTTTAACATATTTTACCGTCCTTACTTTATTTCTACTCCGGTGTAGTAAAACTTGAGTATATCCTTGAATGTAAAGCCCGACTCCGCCATAGACTTGGCGCCGTATTGGCTCATGCCCGTGCCGTGGCCGAAGCCCTTGCCGTCAAGAGTTACGATCCCCGCCTTGCCCGTTGTAACGGTAACGGGAGCATCTTTTCTTACGGAGCCGCCTGCGCCCCGAGCATAAAAGCTTGAACCGATAGCGCCTGTTTTGCCCTCCGAATTACCGGCAATTATTTTATCGCCCGCAGAGTGTACGCCTCCGTCGGTGCCCACAACATATATGGGCGCGCCCGTAACTGTGGTCTGCGCTCCGCCCGTAAGAACAAAGTTTCTCGAGGGGAGACTTCCCTCATTGCCCGGAGAAAATGCCGTCCTTATGTCGTTGCCCGTTATGGTCTTGCTGCCCTGAGAGCCCAAAAAGGTGAGCTTTAAAACCGCTCCGTTGGCATCATATTCCGCATTTACGCTTACTACATTGCCTATGCCGTAGCCGTTTGCGGAGCAAATATTTGTAAGCTCATTATATGTATATTCCCTTGTCCACTCGCGATATTCCTTTTCATATATATCCGCCTTGGCTTTTAAATAGGGCGTGTCTCCGCCCCAAACATCGGCGCTGTTCAAAAGCGCTCCTCCGTCGGACGAAAAAT
Organism: uncultured Clostridia bacterium; assembly: GCA_947631975.1. GTDB lineage: Bacteria > Bacillota > Clostridia > Lachnospirales > CAG-274 > Gallispira. The sequence continues at coordinate 7,943 of CANRNM010000049.1, read as the reverse complement.
ATACCGCGTCTATAAGGGTATTGTCATAATATATGCAAAGCCCCTTTGTGGCATCAACGGCGGCTATTCCCGCCTCAGTCTCCTTTTCGGTGCCGTTGTAATCCTGGCAGTGAGTGCCGTCGCACACGTCCGCATATTCGTGCTTTTTAAGGTTTCTTTTCATATATGTTCTGGCTGCGACCGCCTGCGCCTTCTGCGCCTCTGCGCTCCAGCTTGCGGGCATTTCGGAATTAATAACGCCGTAGAGATATTTTTCATCATCTATGACATTGACGGCTGTAATGGCATTGCCCTGTCTGTAAAGCTCTATGTCGTCTCTGTAGCGCTTAGAGCCCAGACCGATCGTTCCCGAGGGAGTATTTACCCTTGCGGGAGAACTGCCGTCAACAATAAATTTATAAACGCCGTTTTCGGCAAAGCCCACGCAGAAGCTTCCCGTATGTATTTTGTTTAACTGAAGGGGCGTTTCGTCCGTTCTTATGTACACCGTCCAGCCGTTATCGGTGAGAGCGGTTATGCAGCTGTGTCCCGTGTAGTCCGCCATGGAGGCGTGAGCTTCGTCAAAACTGTCATAAACCATATTGGAGGTATAATATTCCCCGCCCACGGGGCTGACGGCAAACGCCGTGCCGTTTATCGTATATTTCATATTGTCGCCTATGCCCACGCCTATAACGCTTTCGCTTATAGGGACAGAGCCGACATTTTTAAAGCTCTTTTCAAGCGCCACTCTTATATTCTCCGCCCTAGCCTGCGCCGTGAAGCACAGCACAAGCGCAGCAGAGCAAAAAAGCGCGCGCAGTGTTATTTTCAAAACAAATCACCTCAGATTATAGTATACAATAATACAGGCATTTTTTCCATAAGCAAGAGGCAAAAATAATAAAAAAGTAATATTTCTGCATAATTTATACAAAAATGCCTGCATATATCGTTATTATATTTAATTTATAAATTTGTCGTTAATTATATTTACGGCTGTGTTGCGAGCCGTTATGCCGTCTGCGCCCTCGCCTGTCATTTCAAGAGCAAAGAACAGCGTTCTGTCGCTAAGCTCCGCAAGGCCCACAAACCAGCCTCGCATATTTCTGCCCCGAACATTTCCCGTGCCCGTCTTGCCGTAAAGCCCGCCGCCGAGATTTATGGCGTTAAGCACGGTATTTACATTGTTTTCATCAAAGCCAAAAGAATTATAATAAACACCCTTAATAAAATCCGTCTGCTCCAGAGGAGAAATTTCAAGAGAGTTTTCAAGCCAATAGCTTTTTGGGCTCCAGCCCGTAATGCGGTTGCCGTAGCCTGTGTTATTCAGAAAATTCCGCCTCGCCTTATCGCCTATGTTGGCGTCGAGCGTCTGAAAATACCAGTTGACGCTGTTGCTCATGGCTGAAGGAAGGTCGTGTTCTCCGTACCATTCGGGGAAGGGATATTCTTCGGCTTCGGGCTGCAGAGTGCTGCTCTCGGCAGAAATGACATTGTTTTCAAGCGCATTTAAGGCTATCGCTATTTTATATGTGGAATCGGGAGAGCTTCTCCTTACGGCTTCGGAGGCGTTATATATGTAATAGTTTTTATCGGAGCTGTCAAAAAGCACAAAACACCCCTCGTTATCCCCAAAATAACCATTAAGCCCGATATCGACATAATCATCCGGAAGCGAAACACGGCTTATGACGCCTCCGCGGGCGTTTATGCTCATTCCTGCGCAGAGCATTGCAAAGACGGAAACAAAAAGTACAAGCCTATAGCTTTTATAATTGCGGCAGGGAGGCTTGGATATCGCTTCGAGCCGTTTTTTGAGCTTTCCGTAATCCGAAAAATGCTCCGTCATAAAGCCTTGGCTATACTCTGCCATTTGAAGAAGGGTCCTTCCGTAGCCCGCGCCGTCGCCGCTCTCCGAACGAACACACTCATCGCAGTACATTTCCGTATCCAGTCTCAAAAGTCCGGACATAATATGCACAAAAGGATTAAACCAAAAAATAACGGACATTATATTCATAATGAGATTTATAAACATATCCCTATTTTTATGATGATAAAGCTCATGAATATATATAAATTCCAGAGCCTCGGCGCTGTATTCTCTATAGGGAAGAATCACCTCGGGGCGCAGAATACCCGCCGACACGGGCGACTTTATATGAGAAGCCTTTAAAAGATTGGCTTTCACACCAAGCTTTGCGCAAAGCTCATCAAATCTTTCGCTCTCAACGGGAGTTTTATTAAGTAAATAAAGCATAAGCACTGCCGAAAAAAGCAGTATAAAGCCTGCAAATACGCCTATGAGCCATATATAATATACGAAGTCAAGGCTGTATGAGGACACATATAGCTCCGAGCCCGAAGGCACGGCGACGGCACTCGAAGTCGCCGTATGCCGTGATATGCCCGCAGAGGTCGGAAGGGATATGTCTATATGCGGGATGAAAACCACAGCCATGAGAAAAAGGCACATTATCCACATGAGCCTGCAATATTTGGGCGGTATGTGCATGAAATGTCTTAACAGGGCTATAAGGATTATAAAAAAGGATATAATTACATTTGACATCAAAAAATGATATATCATTTCTTTTCCCTTTCGTCAAGCATTTTCTTAAGCTCCGCTATTTCTTCATCGGAAAGGACATCCGCATCTATGAAGCTCATTACCATTTTGCCTACCGTTCCGTTATAAAAACGGCGGGCAAAAGACCTGCTTTCGGATACGATATAATCCTGCCTTTTAACCAAGGGAGAATAAATGTAGAGCCTTCCTTCCTTTTTGTGCTCTATGGCGCCCTTTTTCTCAAGCCTTGATATGAGCGTGTGCACAGTGCGCATATTCCAGCTTTTTTTGTGCGCCATGACTTCGACGATCTCATTTGTGCTTATGGGGCTTTTGTCCCATATGACCTGCATTATTTCAAGCTCTGCATCGGATATTTTTATCAAGCCTATCACCTCTTATATTACAAATGTAATATAATTATAACAATATTCCTCTTACTTGTCAACAGAAGAAAGTCTATAGTCTATTATTTTGAAGGCGGTATCCTTGGCATCCGCTCCCGCAGTGGGTATGTCTTTGCCCTCCATGTGAACGGCGAAATATATTTTTTTGCCGTTATTTTCGTAAAAGCCCGAATACCATGCGGAATTATCTCTGCCCGCGCCTGTTTTGCCGTAAATATTTTGTACTTCGCTCTGCATTATGTCTTTAAGTATGTCTATATGGGAGCTTTCATAGTCCGTTCTGCCCTCGAATATATCGGCAATGATATGCGTCATTTCAACGGGAGATATTTCAAGAGATGAGCCCAGCCAAAATCCGTTGGTATCGGGAGTGGGAGCTTCGCCGTTTCCCTGCCATAGGCTTACATCACAGTTGCCGTAGCCCAAATTTTCGAGGTCTGTCTGCATATTCTCCTGCCCTACTCCGTCTATGACCTGTCTGAAATACCACACGCAGGATTCCTTGAAAGCGTCTTTAAGGTCAATATCTCTTTCCCAGCTTTCAAAGGGATAGTCTCCGCCGTTGTAATGCATATGGGAATTTTCATCCGTAAGGACGCCGTATTTAAGACCTTCAAGCATGGCTATTATCTTAAATGTGGAATTGGGCGAAAATCTCGTATTTGCCATTTCGCCGTTGTATACTTCCATTTCATTTTCGGCAGGGTCATAGAACACGGCGCAGCCCTCTCTGCCGCCGAAATATACTCCGTAATCGACGGATATTACGCTTTCGTCTCTGTCTGCGCAGGCAGCGGAAAATAGCATTAAAGCTAAAATCAAAATTAATGTTTTGTATTTTTTCATAAAATCACTCCTTAAAATTTATTTAATATTACAGCTGTAGTACATCTATATATTACAACCGTAATATTAAAATGTCAATAGTATTTTATAAAAATAAGCATAAAAATTTCACCCGCAAAACGGGTGAGCGTATACGCAAAAAAGCCTCCGTTAAAAAAACAGCGGAGGCTTTTGTTTTCTAATATGACATAAGGCTCAAACCTATATTATAAATTGCTCTTTATCTTATCAATTATTTCTTTATACTCCTCGTCGCTGAGGTACTTGGGCGGATCTACATTCATTTCAAATGTGCCGCCGAAGCCGTAGCCGTCCTTCTGCTTGGGCACAATATGCACATGAAGGTGCGGAAGCGTGTCGCTGAACATACCGTAGTTCACCTTTGCGGGGTTTACACTCTTCATTATAGCCCTGCCCACCGTCTGCATATCGCTTATAAAAGCAGCGGAATCTTCGGCATTGAGCTCCGTGAAGTCAACATTGTGCTCCTTGTAGGCAATGACGCATCTGCCGTAATAGGTCTGCTCCTTGAAAAGATAGAGCTTGCACACCTTGAGGTCTGCAATGTAAATCATGAGCGAATCCAGCTTTTCCTTGTTCTTGCAGTATAAACAATTTTCCATAATATTTTCCTCCTCGTATATTTTTTACTATTTTTATTATAATTCTTTATTTTGCAGCTGTCAACAAATTGCTGTAATTTTTTTATATATATTGTTGCCAATCGTATGAAAATATGTTATTATATTACTATATAATCATAATTTAAAATTAAGGGGATGACTATGTGTTTGACTTGATAGGAGAATTTTGGTATGTTTTTCTGGCAATGCTTTTTGTCATAAATCTTGCCTTTGCCGTATTCGTTGTTTTCTTTGAAAAGAAAAACCCCGGTGTGATATGGGCTTGGCTTATGGTGCTTTCATTCCTACCCTATTTTGGATTCATAATATATCTTATATTCGGATTTGAAGGCAGAAAGCACAAATGGTTTGAGAAAAAGAGCGATGAAGACAAGCAGATATACCGCGAAATTTCGGCTAAATATCCCGAGATCGCAAAGAATACTCTGCCGACAAAATTTGAGGAAAGGATAATACCGCTTGAGCATACATGGCATCTTAATAACTTTGTGCGCATGAATTACAACAGCTCCGACAGCATATACAGACACGGAAACAGTATAAAAGCCTTTCATGAAGGCAGAGCTAAGTTCAAAAGCCTTATGGACGACATAAGAAGCGCCAAGGACTATGTATATATGGAATATTATCTCGTACATGACGACAGGCTCGGCAATGCCATTGTAGACCTGCTTGCGGAGAAGGCAAAGCAAGGCGTCGAGGTCAAGCTCCTCTACGACGGTATGGGAAATGTGCGCAACAGTTCAGCCTTTGCCAAAAAGCTCACCGACGCAGGCGGAGAAGTGAGAATTTTCCTTCCTCCCAAGGGCATAAGGATAAACTACAGAAATCACAGGAAGATAACAGTAATAGACGGCAAAACAGGCTATGTGGGCGGACTTAACATAGGCGACGAATATGTCAGCGAGAAAAAGCGCTTCGGCTTCTGGCGCGACAGCCATATAAGAGTAAAGGGTGAGGCTGTATACGACCTTCAGCTTCGCTTTATAATGGACTGGAATTTCACCAAGGGTGAAAAAATGGAGATAACAAAAAGGCATTTCCCGGATATTGAAAAACCCGACGGAAATGTGGATATGCAGATAGTGTCCAGCGGACCCGACACAAAGTGGGACAATATATATAACGGCTACTTCAGAATGGTAACGGAAGCAAACAAGAATATATATATAGAATCGCCTTATTTTGCGCCTGACGAGGGACTTTTGAACGCCCTTAAAACAGCCGCTATATCGGGAGTGGATGTGCGCATTATAATTCCCGCAAAGCCCGACCACCCCTTTGTACATTCATGCAGCCTCAGCTACATGGGCGAGCTTATAGAGGCGGGAGTGAAATGCTATGAATACAAAAAAGGCTTCATACATTCCAAGGTTATGACAATAGACGGCGTTGTTGTGTCCGTCGGTACAGCCAACATGGACATAAGAAGCTACAAGCTCAATTTCGAGGTGAACGCATTTATGTATAATTCCGATGTTGCCGCAGATTTTGACAGACAGTATCTCAAGGATATTGAAGACAGCGTTGAAATAACAGCGGAAAGATATAAAAACAGAGGAATAATAATGAAGGTGCAGGAGTCCTTCGCAAGACTTATTTCACCGCTTCTTTAATACAAAATTCAAGGAGGGAGCAAGCATGACAGAGATTTTATATCAGGGACACGGCAGTTTTAGGCTTATACTCGGAACAGGCGAAGTGATTTATATAGATCCTTTCGCAGGCGAGGGATATGACTTGCCTGCCGATCTCATACTTGTAACGCATCAACATCACGACCACAACAACATTGATATTATGCCTCATTCCGACAAATGCGTGATATATCAAAACTTTGACGCCATATCCCAAGACGGCTATAATTCATTTGACTTTGCGGGCACTCACATTGAAAGCGTGCAGGCATACAACAAAAATCACGACATAAACCAATGCGTGGGCTATGTCATCACAATAGATGGCAAAACGCTTTATTTCGCGGGCGACACATCAAAGACGGAGTATATGAAGGAGCTTGCGAAAAGAGATATTGAATATGCCTTTTTGCCCACCGACGGCATTTACAACATGGATATACCCGAGGCTATAGAGTGCGCGGAAATTATAAAAGCAAAGCATACAGTTCCCGTGCATATGTCTCCGGGCAGGCTTTTCGACAGAAAAAGAGCGGAAAAATTTACCGCTTCTTCGGCGCTTATAATGGAGCCCGGCGAGACTTTGAAATTTTAATAAAAAACTGCCGTTAATTAATAAATATAGGCAGCGGATATATTTTAAGCAATTATAAGATATATTATAAAAGCAAGGGAAGAAGCTTTATGCTCCGCCCTTGCTTAATTTATACATTTAATCTATTACTGCTCCATCTGTTTTCCGAGGAAGCCAGCCGCCGTTCTGGCAAGCTTGCCCTCAACCTCTCCCATGGTCTGGTGGTCGCTGAGCATAACTATTGCGCCGAGCACATCGCCCTCGCATATAATGGGAGTTATAAGCTCATGATTGTAGCTTTCGCTGTCCTCCTCCAGTATAGGCACAAAATTGCTGTCGTTTCTGTTGGCAATGAGTGTGTTTCTGTTGTTAATAACTTCCTCAAGCTCCGAGCTTATATGCTTTTCCATAAATTCCTTCTTTGTGCCGCCCGATACGGCTATTATCTGGTCTTTATCCACAATACAAGTGATATGTCCCGCATTTTTGGCAAGACTCTCCGCATATTCCTTGGCAAAGGCTCCAAGCTCGCCGATGGGCGAATATTTTTTTAGAATTATCTCGCCGTTTCTGTCGGTGAATATTTCAAGCGGGTCGCCTTCCCTTATTCTCAGCGTTCTTCTTATCTCCTTCGGTATTACCACCCTTCCAAGGTCATCAATCCTTCTTACTATACCTGTAGCTTTCACAATACTCCTCCTCAAAAAAATATTTCGTGGCTTAGCACGAATGCTCATTATTTTTTATTTCATTATTTAAAAAGTAAAAAGCTGTGGTTTGTTTTAACAGCTTTATTGCTTTTGCTGACATAGCTAGTATTTGTTTACAGCGGAATTTTATACTATATTGTAAAAGCTCAAATTTTGGAAGTTTTTAAAGGAAGTGTGATATGTATATCTTTTGTAAGCATTATCCTTTTTCAATAGCTTCTTTTATTATTCTTATGAGATAATCATATTCCGAATAAGGTCCATCTGAGGCCTTAACTAACGAATCCCTTACATAATTTGCTTTTTCTCGCAAGAGCTGTTTATTCATTTTAAATCCATTTGCTTCTGCAAACTGTGTTGCAAATGTCATTACAGTTTTAGTGTTTCCTTCTCTGAAAGGATGGACCTGCCATAATGCAGCGATCAATTTTGAAAATTTGTCTGCTGTTTCATTAATATCAAGCTTATCCCATCTTACCGAGTTGATGTTATCAATTACGGCTTCAACATCATTTTCTATACATCCCGGTATCGAATATCTCACTGTATCTCCGCCAAGGACCTTTTCTCCCTT
>CANRNM010000048.1 GCA_947631975.1 uncultured Clostridia bacterium | reverse complement strand
CTGAAGGGTAAAAAAATATTTTATCGACACGCAAAAAGGAACGGCAAGGCGCCGTTCCTTTTTTTAATTCCTTATTTCCTATTTAGGTATTCGTTGCACGCCTTTGCGGCTTCTCTGCCCTCGTGTATAGCCCACACCACAAGGCTCTGACCTCGGCGCATATCGCCTGCGGCAAAAACGCCCTTGAGGCTGGTCCTATACTTGCCGTATTCCGCCTTTACGTTAGAGCGGGCATCGGTATCGAGCGAAAGCTGTTTTATAAGCGTGTCCTCGGGACCCGTGAAGCCCATGGCGAGAAGCATGAGCTGACACGGCCATACCTTTTCGCTGCCCTCAACGGGCACGGGCACGCGTCTGCCGTTCTCGTCCTTCCATTCCACATTGACTGTGTGGACCTCCTTTATATTGCCCTTTTCATCGCCCACTACCTTTGTAACGGTGGTGAGGTATTCTCTGGGGTCCCTGCCGTAAAGCTTTATAGCCTCCTCCTGACCGTAGTCCGTCTTTCTTATGCGGGGCCACTGCGGCCAATGATTGGCAGCCGTCCTGCACTCGGGAGCCTCGGGCATTATCTCGAACTGATGCACGGACTTGCAGCCGTGTCTTATGGCTGTGCCCACGCAGTCGGTACCCGTATCACCGCCGCCAACAATGATGACATCCTTGCCCTCGGCGCTTATATACTGTCTGTCGGAAAGTCCCGAATCCAAAAGGCTCTTTGTGTTGGCTGTGAGGAAATCCACCGCATAATATATGCCCTTGACATCGTTCCTGCCCTCGCAGACAAGGTCTCTGGGCTTTGTGGCTCCGCAGCAGAGCACAACGGCATCAAACTCCTTTATGAGCCTTGCCGTGGGGTAGTTCTTGCCGACCTCGGTATTGGGCACGAATGTTATGCCCTCCTTTTCGAGTATATCCACACGCCTTTGCACTATTTTTTTGTCAAGCTTCATGTTGGGTATGCCATACATGAGCAGACCGCCTATTCTGTCGGAACGCTCGAAAACGGTAACCTTATGTCCCATCTGATTGAGTATGTCTCCGCAGGCAAGACCCGAGGGTCCCGAGCCTACGACGGCAACTCTCTTTTCGGTGGACTTCTTGGGTATTCTGGGCTTTACAAGACCCTTTTCAAACATTGTGTCTATTATATGCACCTCTATGTTCTTGACCGTAACGGCAGGCTCGTGCATACCCAATGTGCATGAGCCCTCGCAGAGGGCGGGACAAACCCTGCCCGTGAACTCCGGGAAGTTGCTTGTCTTTGTAAGCCTTCTGTAGGCTTCCTCAAGCTTGCCGTGATACACAAGGTCGTTCCACTCGGGGATAAGGTTGTTGAGAGGACAGCCTCCCACCTCGGGACTGCCCGTGTGGCAGAACGGCACACCGCAGTTCATACACCTTGCGCCCTGTATCCTCAGCTCCTCAATGTCGGAATGAGTGTGGAATTCCTCCCAGTTTTTCATTCTGACCTCGGGCTTTATATCTTCGGGGAGCTTTCTTTCATATTCCATAAATCCTGTAGGTTTACCCATTATAAAGCACTCCTTTCTGATTTAACAGCCATTTCGGGACGCTGAACGATAGTGGAACCGCTGACGGTTATGAATGCGTCGAGCAGAGCGTCGTCGTCATTGAGCCCTGCCTCCTTGGCTCTCTCTATCTCCGTTATCATTTCCTTGTAAGCCTTGGGGATCACCTTGACGAAGTTATGCACTTCCTCGTCAAAGTTATCCAATATTTCCTTTCCGCGCTTTGAGCCCGTGTACTTCACATGATTTGCTATCATGACGCGAAGCTCCTCTATATCCTTTTCGCTCTCCATTTTTTCAAGGAGTATAAGCTCCTTGTTGCAGCGTGAAGCAAAGTCTCCGCCGTAGTTATAAACATAGGCTACGCCACCCGACATACCCGCGCCGAAGTTCCTGCCCGTGCTGCCGAGTATGGCGACTCTGCCGCCCGTCATATACTCGCAGCCGTGCTGACCTATAGCCTCGGCAACGGCTGTAATGCCCGAATTTCTGACGCAGAAGCGCTCGCCTGCCATGCCGTTGATATAGGCCTCGCCGTTTACAGCGCCGTAGAATGCGACATTTCCTATTATAACATTGTCCTCAGCCTTGAACTTAGCCGCGGGCGAAGGCACAACTATTATCCTTCCGCCCGAAAGTCCCTTGCCGATGTAGTCGTTTGCGTCGCCCACGAGCTTCATTGTAACGCCGTGGGTCTGGAAGGCGCCGAAGCTCTGTCCCGCGCTGCCCTCAAATTCAAGATTGATGGTATTGTCGGGAAGTCCCTTAGCGCCGTATTTCCTTGTTATCTCGCTTGAAAGTATGGTTCCGCACACTCTGTCTATGTTTGTTATCTCAAGGGAGGCGTTTATCTTCTTGCCCTCCTGTATGGCGGGAGTGCAGAGCCTTACAAGAGCGTTTACATCAATGCACTTTTCAAGCTCATGGTCCTGCTTGACATTGAAATATCTCTCGGAATCGTTGGAGCATATCTTGGGCTGATAGAGCATACCCGTGAGGTCCACCTCTCTTGCCTTCCAGTGATTGAGCTTTCTGGGCACGAGCTTTTCAACATGACCTATCATTTCATTTATTGTCTTACAGCCTATCTTTGCCATCCACTCTCTCAGATCCTGAGCTATGAAGCGCATGAAATTCTCCACATATTCGGGCTTGCCCGCAAACTTCTTTCTAAGCTCGGGATTCTGCGTTGCAACGCCCACGGGGCAGGTATCGAGATTACAAACTCTCATCATTACGCAGCCCATAGTTATCAAGGGACCCGTTGCAAAGCCGAATTCCTCTGCGCCCAGAAGACAAGCTACCGCTATGTCCCTGCCCGTGAGGAGCTTGCCGTCGGTCTCTATAACGACTCTGTTCCTAAGATTATTCATAAGCAAAGCTTGATGTGTTTCAGCAACGCCGAGCTCCCAAGGAAGACCCGCATGTCTTACGGAGGTTCTGGGAGCTGCGCCCGTGCCTCCGTCATAACCGCTGACGAGTATGACATCGGCGCGTCCCTTTGCAACGCCAACGGCTATTGTGCCGACTCCCGCCTCGCTTACGAGCTTGACGGATATCCTTGCGTCCCTGTTGGCATTCTTAAGGTCGTGTATGAGCTGTGCAAGGTCTTCTATAGAATATATATCGTGGTGAGGCGGAGGCGAAATAAGACCTACGCCGGGAGTTGAATTTCTTGCCTTGGCTATCCACGGATAGACCTTCTTGCCGGGAAGATGACCGCCCTCGCCGGGCTTTGCGCCCTGAGCCATTTTGATCTGAATCTCAATGGCATTCTGCAAGTAGTTGATTGTAACGCCGAAACGGCCCGAAGCCACCTGCTTTATGGCAGAACGCCTTAAATCGCCGTTTTCATCGGGAGTGAAGCGTTCCTCCTCCTCGCCGCCCTCGCCCGAATTGGACTTGCCTCCGAGGCGGTTCATGGCTATAGCCATACATTCATGGGCTTCCTTTGAAATGGAGCCGTAGCTCATGGCGCCCGTCTTGAAGCGCTTTACAATGGACTCCACGGATTCGACCTCGTCTATATTTATGGGCTTGTCGACCGTCCTTATATCAAGCAAGCCTCTTATTGTGCAGAGCTGCTCGCTGGTGTCGTTCTGGAGCATTGTAAACTCTTTGAAAAGCTTATAATTGCCCTCACGGCAAGCCTTCTGCAAAAGATATATCGAGCGGGGATTGAACATATGATACTCGCCGTTCTTCCTCCACTTGTAGTCGCCGCCCGGCTCCAGAGCGTCAACTCTTGTGAGCGGGTCAAACGCCTTGGCGTGGCGCAGCTTGGCTTCCTTGTCTATGTGTTCAAGCTCTATACCGCCTATTCTGGTAACCGTACCCGTGAAAAATCTGTCCACAACGGACTCGCTTATGCCGAGAGCCTCGAATATCTGTGCGCCCTGGTAGCTCTGTATGGTAGAAATGCCCATTTTTGACATTATCTTTACAATGCCGTGTGTTACAACATCAATATAGGTGGCTATAGCCTCGTCGGGAGACTTTGTGATGTAAGAATTTTCCGCCATATCCCTGAGTGTTGCATAGGCAAGGTAGGGATTTATCGCATTCACGCCGTAGCCCAGAAGCACCGCAAAGTGGTGTACCTCTCTTGGCTCGCCCGTTTCAAGAATGATTGAAACGTTCATTCTGGTGCCCTGTCTTATGAGGTGGTGATGAAGTCCCGCGCCCGCAAGCAGAGCGGGAATGGCGCACTTGTTCTCATCTACGCCCTTATCGGAGAGCACAATTATATTAAAGCCGTTGTCTATGGCTATATCCACAGCCTCAAATATACAGTTGAGAGCATTGTCAAGACCGTTCTTTTCCATGGTGTTGTAGAGCATGGGTATAGTAACAGCCTTATACGCCTTGTCCTTAATAGACTTTATGTTGCTTGTCTGCTCGTCGGTGAGTATGGGAGTGGAGCACCTTATTCTCTTACAGTTTGAAGCCTTCGGTTCAAGCAGGTTTTTCTCTCCGCCAAGATATGTGAGAGTGCTTGTAACTATCTCCTCTCTTATGGCGTCTATGGGCGGATTTGTAACCTGCGCAAAGAGCTGCTTGAAATAATTGTAGAGAAGCTGGGGCTTATCCGAAAGCACCGCAAGGGGCGTGTCCGTACCCATTGCGGAAATGGGGTCGGTCTCGTTCTCTATTATGCCCTTGAGCGTGGTGTCGATATCCTCCCAGGTGTAGCCGAAAGCCTTTTGCTGTGTGAGAAGGGTTTCGTCCGACTCGAAGTTGTTTTCCTTATTCACAAAAAGATTTTCAAGCTCTATTATCCTGTTTATCATAATATCGCCCTGGTGCATCTTTTTGTTGTTTTCCTTTATCATATCCACAAGGTCTGTCCACATAAGCGCCTTATCGCCCGACTTTATGTCGTTTATGCCTATGAGGTTTTCCTTTACCCACTGCTCGTAGGGATACTTTGAGGCTACCTCCGCCTTAAGCTCCTCGTCGGATATTATCCTTCCCGCCTTGGTGTCTATAAGGAGCATTTTGCCGGGCTCCAGTCTGCCCTTTGATATTACCTTCGATTCGTCGGTGTTTATAACGCCCACCTCGGAGGAGAGCACGAGCATATCGTCCTTTGTAACAACATATCTTGCGGGTCTTAAGCCGTTTCTGTCCAAGGTCGCGCCCACAACAACGCCGTCCGTAAAGCCCACAGCCGCGGGTCCGTCCCAGGGCTCGGAGCAGGTGGAATTGTACTCATAGAACGCCCTCTTTTTGGGATCCATTGTCTTGTCATTCTCCCAGGGCTCGGGGATAGCCATCATGACTGCCTGCTGAATGGGTATGCCCGTGAGCGTGAGCATATGCAGATAGTTATCGAGCATTGCAGAGTCGGAGCCGTCCTCGTTTATGACGGGATATATCTTAGTTATGTCGTCGCCGAACATATCGGTGTCAAACATCTGCTGTCTTGCGTTCGTCCAGTTGATATTTCCTCTTATGGTATTTATCTCGCCGTTGTGTATTATATATCTGTTGGGATGCGCCCTCTCCCAGCTGGGGAAGGTGTTTGTGGAAAAACGGCTGTGAACAAGCGCTATAGCCGTTGTCATATCCAGATCCATCAAATCGAGATAGAACCTCGACACCTGGTCGGGGGTGAGCATACCCTTATAAACTATAGTTCTGGAGGAAAGAGAAGCAAAGTAGAAATAGCTGTCTCTTTCATTATATATATTGCTGGGCTGCTCGCAGTAACGGATCTCCTTTTCCGCTCTCTTGAGCACCACAAAGAGCCTTCTCTCAAAGGCTATGCCCGCCTCGGCGTCGTCGGGGCGCTTTATGAACACCTGAACTATGTGGGGCATGGCTTCTCTTGCGGTGCTGCCTATGCACTCGGTGTAGGTAGGCACCTCTCTTATGCCGAGAAATTCCATGCCTTCCTCATTAACTATATTTTCAAGCTTGTCAAGGCTTCTTTCCCTTGTCTCCTCATCGGGAGAAAGGAAAAGCATACCTACGCCGTAGTCGCCCGCCTTGGGCAGAGCTATGCCCTCGTTTGAGCATACCTTCTTCATAAAGCCGTGGGGTATCTGAATGAGTATTCCCGCGCCGTCGCCCGTGTCGGGTTCGCTTCCCACGCCTCCTCTGTGGGTGAGATTTTTAAGTATTTCAATGGCGTCATTGATTATCTTGTGCGAGCGTCTGCCCTTTATGTTGACAAGACAGCCTATACCGCAGTTATCGTGCTCAAAGCGGGGATCGTACAAGCCCTGCTTTTGGGGTAATCCGTTCTGAAGCAATGTTATCCGTCCTTTCTTCAGCCTTATATTGCGCTGTTTGTTTAAAAAAAGAGCCCCAAGACGACATACGCCATCCCAAAGCTCCTTTGCTTACATAATATAATACAACAACATAATAATAAAATCAAGTATTTTTTATAAAAAAATTAAAAAAATTAAGAAAATTTATTAAAAACTTTAAAAAATAAATCGAATTTTGTCTTTAACTATGCTATACTAAAGTTAACATATATCCGAACTTAATATTATAAAGGGGGTTTGAACAATGAACTTATTTTCCTTTACCCTCTCCACGGGCAAAGAAGGACTTTACGAGATAACATCCATGGTGAACGACGCCGTGCAGACGGTCAAGGCTGACAGCGGCATATGCGTGGTATATACGCCCCACACTACGGCGGGAATAACAATAAACGAAAACGCCGATCCCGATGTAAAGACGGACTTTATGCTCGGGCTTAAAAGGGCATTTCCCGACAGGAGCGAATTCAGGCACGCCGAGGGCAATTCTCACGCGCACCTCAAATCCTCGGCAGTGGGCTGCAGCGAGGTCATAATAATACATAAGGGGCAAATGCTTCTGGGCACATGGCAGGGCATATATTTCTGCGAGTTCGACGGACCGAGGACGAGGAAGTTCTATGTAAAGATAATGAAGGATTGAAAAAGAAGGGAGACATTTTATGAAAAAAATACTTTGCGTCCTGCTTGCGGCGCTCTTTATAAATGTGCCCGCGTATGCAGAGGACAACGATTACATAAGCGAGGATATAGTGGCAAGAGCCAAGGAGGTTTGCGATATATCCGATGAATATGATGAAATGAATGTGGAATCCATATCCAAATACGGCGGTATGACTATGTACGACATAAGCTGGGAAAAAGCGGATGACAATATAGAAGTCAAGATAGGCAGCGACGGCTTGGTATACGAATATAACTGCTATGATTATTCAAGCTACACAGAGCAGGACAAGACAAAAATATACACGGATGAGCAGGCAAGAGAAACGGCAGAGGCTTTCATGAAAGAGGCGCTTAAGGATAAATATGCCTCTCTGGAATACGACAGCGTATATAATGAATATGGCTCCTACATGTTCTATTATAAAATAAAGAACGGAGATATACCCTATTGCAACAATAGAGTTTCGATATGGGTAGAAAAATTCAGCTGTGATATATCGTATTACAGCTACGACTTAGCCGTCCTTCAGACAAATGACGCAAGCTTTGAGGGCGCAAAGAGCATAGACGAGGCAAGGCAGAGCGTGCTTGAAAATATGCGTCTCGGCTATGACACGGAATATGACTACAAAGAAAAGACTTACAATGTAACGCCCTTGTACAGACCCAAGAGCTTTATACTCGACGCCTTCACTCTTGAAGCGCCCGAAACGGCAAATTTATTCAAATATGCCTCAGTCGCAGATGCGGGAGCAGCCGAAGGCGCATCAAACAGCAGAATGTCTCTCACGGAGGCGGAGATAAAGGGTATAGAGGAATCCAAAAATGTGCTTTCTCTTGAAAAAGCCGTATCTCTTTACAACGATATTTTCGGCAAAAGCATAAGCGCAGATGATGTCGAAGTCGACTACGAAAGAGAAGAAAAAGCCAATTATTATATAACGCGCATTTCCTCAAAGCCCGAAAGCGAAGAACAGTTTTCCGCAAGCTTTGATGTTTGGGGCAGACTTTTAGGCTATTACATTACGAATTACAATTATAATGAAGAATACGAGCCCGACTACGAAAGCGGAAAGAAATACGCCGAGGACTTTATAAATAAGCTAAATATAAAATATCCTCTTTCGGAAATAGAGATGGACAACGATACATACTATGCAAATATAATGAGGAACGGCATAATATCCTTTGACGAGGAAATAGAGATAAGGTTCGGCAAGGACATGAACATAACAAGCTTTAATGCGCAGTATTATCCCGACAGCATATATGACGGCATTGCCGAGGTAAAGGAGGACAAGGCAAAGGCTCTTGCCGAAGCCGAAAAGCTCTATCCTCTCGCGCGGTGCTGCTACATTGCGGAGGAATATAACAACAGCAAGAGTACATACAAAACAATACCCGTATATGCCTTTGAGGATGAATTCAGCGTGGACGCAGCCACAATGGAGGTTCTGGACTACTACGGCAGACACATAGAAAGAAATGAAGGCGTACATACCTATACCGACTTGAACGGTCAGTGGTATGCCGAATATGCCGAAAAGCTTGCCTATATGGGATGCAGCTTTAAGGATGACGAGTTCGGGGGAGAGAAATATCTGACGGCAGGCGACCTGACGGACTTTTCGGAGAGGTTTAGTCTCCCTGTTTGGGATATGATAGATAAGCATGGCGAGGACTATGTAATAAGCCGTTATGAAATGGCTGAAATGCTCACGGATGACATAAAAGATATAACGAAATACAGCGACATATTCATAAATCCCTATGAGGATGTGGACGACGAGCACAGGGGCGCCGTGGCAGTGCTAAAAGCCATGGGAGTGCTGGGAGATGCCGACAAATTCAGAGGCAATGACAGCATAACAAGAGGCGAAGCCGCGGCGATGATATATAGGGTGGCTACGAGGGGATAAGAAGCTATATTCAACCCTTCCACCAACCTTCGGTTGGTCCCCCTTCCCTTAGCCCTGACGGGCTAAAGGACGGCTTAGAATGTTTGAATTCTTAACTGTAAACTTATTTCGCCCGAAGGGCACAACACTATAAGGCGTCCTTGCGAAGCAGGGAAGCTGTCGCCTGAAAGGCGACTGAAGGGTAAAAAACAATTTTTCGACAAGCAACAAACGGGCGGTTTTCCACCCGTTTTTGTGTGTAGATAAATGCCTTATTGTATGAAATCTTGCGGGCGAGCAATGACTGGTCGTATTGCTTCGCAATACTGCTCGCCCATGCAACCAAGGCTCGCCCCTACGAGTGATTAGCTCACATTGTGGTTTGTAGGGGCGTGCATTGCACGCCCGTTTGTAACATTTTATATATTTTGACTTTTTCGACAAGCAAAAACGGGCGGTTTTCCACCCGTTTTATCATCTTTATGTACAAAACGAAAACAATTATTAAAAATAAAAAAACAGCCCTAAATAATATTGACAAGGCTGTAAAAAAATGATAAAATAATATAATGTATATTCAGACAAACACACACTTATTCATATAAGCATTATATCACGAGGCAGGCGCAGTTGTCAAGGGATAAGTGTAAATAATTTGTGAATAATTCGCTTAAATATGTATAAAGTGTGAACAAGAAAATAAAGAAGGAGTGAAAGCGCCGATGGAAAAAAACAGATTACGCCCCGTACAATTCGGCGATACGATGCGTATGAGCTATGCAAGGGTTGAAGAGGTGCTGGAGATGCCCAACCTGCTTGCAGTGCAAAAGGACAGCTATCAGTGGTTTCTTGACGAGGGACTTGCGGAAGTGCTTGAAGACATATCCCCGATAAGCGACTACAATGGCAACTACATTCTGGAGTTTGTGGATTTCAGACTTGACACCGAGACAAAGTATACTATTGCAGAGTGCAAGGACAGAGACGCCACTTACGCCACTCCCCTCAGAGTGAAGGTAAGGCTTCGCACAAAGGACGACGCCGCCGAGGTGAAGGAACAGGAAATATATATGGGCGAATTTCCGCTTATGACGGACACGGGTACGTTTGTCATAAACGGCGCGGAAAGAGTTATAGTTTCTCAGCTTGTGCGTTCTCCCGGCATATATTACGAGATAGCTAAGGACAAGGACGGCAAAAATCTGCTTTCCTCAACGGTCATACCCAACAGAGGCGCTTGGCTCGAATACGAGACCGACAGCAACGACGTGTTCTCCGTAAGAGTGGACAGGAACAGAAAGGTCCCCGTTACAACGCTTATAAGGGCGCTCGGCATAGGCACGGACGAGGAAATACTCTCCATATTCGGCGAGGAGCCCAAAATAATTGCAACCATAGAAAAAGACCCCACAAAGTCGCACGAGGAGGGTCTTATCGAGATATACAAAAAGCTCCGTCCCGGCGAGCCTCCCACGGTGGAATCAGCCAGGACTATACTCCACAATATGTTCTACGACTACAAGCGCTACGACCTTGCGCACGTGGGACGCTATAAGTTCAACAAGAAGCTTGCCTTTGCCAACAGAGCGGCAGGCTACAAATTGAGCCAAGACGCCGTAGATCCCATGACCGGCGAGGTGCTCTGCGAGGCAGGCACAAAGCTCACCGAGGATATGTGCAACACCCTTCAGGACAGCGGTATAGAGTCCATACACATAAGCACGGCGGAGAGAGAGGACGTTGTGATACTCTCAAACAAGACCGTAAAAATAGACGGATTTATAGTAGGTCTCGGACTTAAGGCTGAGGATCTCAAGATAAAGGAAAGAGTTTATCTCCCCGTACTCATGGAAATACTTGAAGAAAACGACGATGCGGAAAGCTTCAAGGCAGCGGTAAAGGCAAGAATGTTCGAGCTTGTTACAAAGCACATAACAACGGACGACATAATGGCATCCATAAACTACTGCATACACCTTGACTACGGCATAGGCAACAGAGACGATATCGACCACCTCGGCAACCGCCGTATAAGGTCGGTAGGCGAGCTTTTGCAAAATCAGTTCAGAATAGGTCTTTCCAGAATGGAAAGAACGGTCAGAGAGAGAATGACCACGCAGGACACCGACACCGTAACTCCGCAGGCTCTCATCAACATAAAGCCCGTTACGGCTGCTATAAAGGAGTTCTTCGGTTCATCACAGCTTTCACAGTTCATGGATCAGAATAACCCCCTTGGCGAGCTTACTCACAAGAGAAGGCTCTCCGCCCTCGGTCCCGGCGGTCTTTCAAGAGAAAGAGCGGGCTTTGAGGTGCGTGATGTCCACAATTCACACTACGGCAGAATGTGTCCCATAGAGACGCCCGAAGGTCCCAACATCGGACTTATAAACTCTCTTGCCACATTTGCCAAAATAAACGAATACGGCTTTATAGAAGCGCCCTACAGAATAGTGGACCAGTCGGGCGATGTTCCCGTTGTAACGGAGGACATAATATATATAGCCGCAGACGAGGAAGAAAAATATGTCATAGCGCAGGCTAACGAGCCTCTGAAGGACAACAAATACTTCGAGAACGAAAAGGTGACCTGCCGTCTGAGAGAGGACAATATACAGGTAAGCCCCGACAGAGTAAACCTCATGGACGTATCGCCCAGACAGCTGGTTTCTATAGCTACGGCGCTTATACCCTTCCTTCAGAACGACGACGTTACAAGAGCGCTCATGGGCTCCAACATGCAGCGTCAGGCAGTGCCCCTTCTCACCACCGATTCGCCCATAGTAGGCACGGGCATGGAGTACAAGACGGCTAAGGACTCGGGCGTATGCGTTATAGCCAAGAACGACGGCGTTGTAACATTTGTTGACGCTTCTGCTATAGTTGTAAAGAAGGACAACGGCGAGACCGACAGATACGAGCTTATAAAGTTCAAACGCTCCAATCAGTCCAACTGCATGAACCAGATACCCATAGTTGACAAGGGTCAGAAGGTAAAGGCGGGCGACGTTATAGCCGACGGTCCCTCCACAAAGAACGGCGAGCTTGCCCTCGGCAAGAACCCGCTCATAGGCTTTATGACATGGGAGGGCTACAACTACGAGGACGCCGTACTGCTCAGTGAAAGGCTTGTTATGGACGATGTATATACATCCATCCATATTGAGGAATACGAAACGGAAGCAAGAAACACAAAGCTCGGCGACGAGGAAATAACAAGAGATATACCCAACATGGGCGCAGAGGCTTTAAAGGACCTTGACGAATTCGGCGTTGTAAGAATAGGCGCGGAGGTACAGCCCAACTCCATACTTGTGGGCAAGGTAACGCCCAAGGGCGAGACGGAGCTTACTGCCGAGGAAAGACTTTTAAGAGCCATATTCGGCGAGAAGGCAAGAGAGGTAAGAGATACCTCCCTCACCGTTCCCCACGGCACAAGCGGTATAGTGGTGGATGTAAAGGTATTCTCAAGAGAGGATAACGACGAGCTTCCGCCCGGAGTAAACAAATCAGTAAGAGTATATATAGCGCAGAAGAGAAAAATATCCGTAGGCGACAAGATGGCAGGCCGCCACGGCAACAAGGGCGTTGTGTCAAGAGTGCTCCCCGTTGAGGATATGCCCTATCTTCCCAACGGCAGACCCCTTGACATAGTTCTTAACCCCCTCGGCGTGCCCTCGCGTATGAACATCGGTCAGGTGCTCGAGATACACCTGGGTCTTGCCAGCAACGTGCTGGGCTGGAAGGTATCCACGCCCGTATTTGACGGCGCTAACGAGGCGGACATAATGACTACCCTCGAAATGGCAAACGACTATGTAAACACCTCCTGGGAGGAATTTACGGAGAAGTGGAAGGACAGCTTAAGAGACGACGTGTTCTCATATCTTGACGAGAACAAGGCTCACAGAGCGGAGTGGGCAGGCGTGCCCATAGACAGAACGGGTAAGGTAAGGCTGAGAGACGGCAGAACGGGCGAGGAATTTGACAATCCCACGACCATAGGCTTCATGCACTATCTCAAGCTCCACCACCTTGTAGACGACAAGATACACGCGCGTTCAACAGGCCCCTACTCTCTTGTTACGCAGCAGCCTTTGGGCGGCAAGGCTCAGTTCGGCGGTCAGCGTTTCGGCGAGATGGAGGTTTGGGCTCTCGAGGCGTACGGCGCATCCTACACTCTCCAGGAGATACTTACCGTCAAGTCCGACGATATAGTGGGCAGAGTGAGCACATACGAGTCTATAGTAAAGGGTGAAAACATACCCGAACCCGGCGTGCCCGAATCCTTCAAGGTGCTTCTTAAGGAGCTCCAGGCGCTTGCGCTTGACATTGAAGTATTCAACGAGGGCGAGCCTGTGGAGATAGACGAGTTTGCCGAAAACAGAGAATTAAGCGTTGATGTTAACATAGAGGGCAACGAGCCCGACGAGGACACCGAGACGGTCGAGGATAAGCTCGACAGCCTTTTGGGCGAGCTCAACATCGACGATGTGGACATTGATAACGTAAACGATGACGATTTTGTGATAGACGACGAGCTGGACGAGGATATCCTGGACGACGACAGCCTTCTGGACGAGCTTGCGGACATCGAAAATCTCATTAACAGCGAAGACGAATAAGGAGGGAGAATTGATATGAGCAATAACGATACTGAAAAACAGATGATTTTTGACTCCATCAGGATAGGTCTGGCTTCTCCCGAAAAAATAAAAAGATGGTCCTACGGCGAGGTTACAAAGCCCGAAACAATAAACTACAGAACGCTTAAGCCCGAAAAGGACGGCTTGTTCTGCGAGAGGATATTCGGCCCCACAAAGGACTGGGAATGTGCCTGCGGAAAGTATAAGAGAATAAGAAACAAGGGTCTTATATGCGAGCGCTGCGGCGTTGAGATCACAAAAGCCAAGGTAAGGCGCGAGAGAATGGGACACATAGAGCTTGCGGCTCCCGTTTCGCATATATGGTACTTCAAGGGCATACCCTCAAAAATGGGTACTATACTCGGCAAGAGCCCCAAGGAGCTTGAAAAGGTGCTTTACTTTGCATCCTATATTGATTGTATTCAAGTCTACTTCATCTTCTATCACTACTTCTACATTTTTTAATATCT
>CANRNM010000047.1 GCA_947631975.1 uncultured Clostridia bacterium | reverse complement strand
GTGCTTGAAAGTGAATATGATATAAAGATGAGTGAAGAAATGCAGACGGAGGTGTATGAAATGTGTGATTACAGCTTAGGTGTATATGATAGAGGTGTTGAAAAGGGCATGGTACAAGGCGCAGAAAACACTTTACTGGAAAACATCAAGAGTATTATGAAAAACTTAGGAATATCATTAGACAAGGCTTTGGAAGCTTTAAATGTTCCTAAAGATGACTATGCCAAGTATGAGGAATTGCTTAAATAAGACCATAAAAAAGACAGAGCAGTATTTGCCCTGTCTTTTTTATATAAAGAAAACACACCCGCATAAGCGGGTGCGTCAGACTGTCGAAAAAAAACGCCCTTTATCACAAAATGACAAAGGGCGCATTTTTTATCCCAATCTTTCTATCTGTTCTTCAACGCTTTTAAGCATTGAGCTATATTTTTCGAGCTTTGCTTTTTCTTCGTTTATGACCTTTTCGGGTGCTTTTGATACAAAGCCCTGATTTGAAAGCTTCTTTTCAACTCTTTCAACTTCCTTTATGAGCTTATCCTTTTCCTTGGCAAGCCTTTCCTTTTCCTTTGCGATGTCCACAAGCTCTGCAAAAGGCATATATATCATACCGCCGTGTATCGCCACGGAAACGGCGTCGTCGTCTATACCCTGCTTGTCGCTTCTGACCTCGACCTCGCTCGCATAAGCAAGGGGCGCAAAGAACACACTGCCCTTTTCAAATATGCTCCTTACCTCGGCATTGTCGCTTACTACAAATACCTTTGCCTTCTTGCTGGGAGCAACATTCATTTCGGACCTTATGTTTCTTATGGATTTTATAGCTTCCTTCATAAGCTCGATAGCCTTTTCGTCGGATGCAAAATTGCGTTCCTCGGTGTATTCGGGCCACTTTGAAAGCATTATGGTTTCTTCCTCGTTCTGTACGGAGGTGAATATTTCCTCCGTAACGAAGGGCATAAAGGGATGCAAGAGCTTAAGCGCGTCTATGAGCACTGTTTTAAGCGTCCAAAGCGCAGCCTCTCTTGTGGGGTCCTCCTTGTTGTAGAGCCTCGGCTTCACCATTTCAATGTACCAGTCGCAGTATTCGTCCCATATAAAGTCGTATATGTTCTGTACCGCTATACCCAGTTCAAAGGCGTCTAAGTTGGAAGTAACATTCTTTGCAAGAGAGTTTGCCTTGCTCAATATCCACTTATCGGCGGAGGTGAGCTTTGAAAGCTCGCACTTCGGCTCGTCGTCGCCTATGTGCATCATAACGAATCTTGAGGCGTTCCACAGCTTATTTGCAAAGTTCTTGCTGTTTTCCACTCTCTCGTTGTAAAATCTCATGTCGTTGCCGGGAGCGTTGCCCGTTATAAGCGTAAGCCTTAATGCGTCTGCGCCCGACTCCTTTATTATTTCAAGGGGGTCGATGCCGTTGCCGAGGGATTTGCTCATCTTTCTTCCTTGGCTGTCGCGCACAAGTCCGTGAATGAGCACCGTCTTAAAGGGCACTTCGCCCATCTGCTCCATAGCGGAGAATACCATTCTTACTACCCAGAAGAAAATAATGTCGTAGCCCGTTACGAGCACGCTCGTGGGATAGAAATGTTCAAGCTCGGGCGTTTTTTCGGGCCAGCCGAGAGTTGAGAACGGCCAGAGAGCAGATGAGAACCATGTGTCAAGGCAGTCCTCGTCCTGTACGATATGCGTGCCGCCGCACTTGGGGCATTTTTCGGGAGCCGTCTTGCTGACTATCACCTCTCCGCAGTCGCAGTAATACGCGGGTATTCTGTGTCCCCACCAGAGCTGTCTTGAAATGCACCAGTCGTGTATATCCTCGAGCCAGTGAGTATATATCTTGCCGAAGCGGTCGGGCACAAATTTAAGGTCGCCCTTGTTATAGGCTTCAAGAGCGGGCTTTGCAAGCTCCTCCATTTTGACGAACCACTGCTTCTTTATAAGGGGCTCTATGACGCTGCCGCATCTGTCGTGAGTACCTACGGCGTGAGTGATGTCCTCCTTCTTTATGAAAAGTCCCATCTCGTCAAGCTCCTTTACTATGAGCTCTCTTGCCTCGTATCTGTCCATACCGCAGAACTTTCCGCCGTTTTCGTTTATTGTGCCGTCGTCGTTGAGTATATTTATTTTTTCAAGTCCGTGTCTTTCGCCCACCTCAAAGTCGTTGGGGTCATGAGCGGGAGTTATCTTAACAACGCCCGTACCGAACTCCATGTCTACATAGCTGTCGGCAATGATGGGTATCTCTCTGTCCACAAAGGGAAGTATACAGGTCATGCCCACTATGCCCTTGTATCTGTCATCATCGGGGTGAACGGCTATTGCAGTATCGCCGAGCATGGTCTCGGGTCTTGTGGTGGCAAACTCCAGAAATCTGTCAGTACCCTTTATGGGATACTTGATATGCCAAAAGCTGCCCTGCTTGTCCTCATGCTCCACCTCCGCGTCGGAAATGGTGGTCTGACACTGCGGGCACCAGTTTATAAGCTTTTCGCCCTGATATATATAGCCCTTTTCATAGAGCTTGCAGAATACGGTAAGCACGGCGTTTGAAAGACCTTCGTCCATTGTGAAGCGTTCTCTCTCCCAGTCGCAGGAGGAACCGAGCTTTTTAAGCTGATTGAGTATAGTTCCGCCGTATTCGCGCTTCCACTCCCAAGCCCTTTTAAGGAATCCCTCTCTGCCTATGTCTTCCTTTGTTATGCCTTCCTCGCGCATTTTGTTGACGATCTTGACCTCCGTGGATATAGCCGCGTGGTCTGTGCCGGGAAGCCAGAGAGTATTATAGCCCTGCATTCTTTTCCAACGGATGAGTATATCCTGAAGCGTTTCGTCCAGAGCATGTCCCATGTGCAGAGTACCCGTTATGTTGGGCGGGGGTATGACGATAGTAAAGGGCTTCTTGCTCTTGTCTACCTCGGCGTGGAAATAACCCTTTTCAAGCCAGTTTTTATAAATTCTGTCCTCAATGGACGGGTCATAGCTTTTAGCCATTTCTTTAACCATTTTGGTTTCCTCCTTAAAATTTTTCTGTAAGCGAATATTAAAAAAAGATACTCTCGTCTTTTAAGGACGAAAGTATCCGCGTTACCACCTTAATTCCCGCAGAAAAAATGCGGGCACTTGACTTGCCTTAACGCGGCAAACGCCGTACCTACTTAAAATTTTCGGTACAAAGACTCCGAAGCTACTTGGGCAATCCTTTCGGCAGAGCGCCTTTCAGCCTATGAGCGCTCCTCTCTTGGGCAAGTAATTGCTTACTACTCTCCATCACAGTCCCTATGAATATGTTTATACGGCAAAATTAACCGAGAAATTCGGCTATAGCGTCTATTGCCTCGCTCTCGTCCTTGCCGTCAGCAGAAATAATTACGTCATGACCCGTCAGCGTGCCGATCGAGATAACTCCCATAATGCTCTTAAGATTGATTTCCTTGTTATCCATGGAAAGTCTTATGCTGCTGGCAAATCTGCCTGCCGTCTGCACGAGCATGGGTATTGGTCTTTCGATCATACTTGAACCGACTGTGATCTCTTTTTTAATCATTTTAATGATCCCCCTTCAACTTTTCCGCTATTTCGTGAATTTTGTTAAATCTGTGATTTACTCCCGACTTGCCAATAGGCGGAGTAATGAGTTCGCCTATCTCCTTCAGGCTGGCATCGGGATATTCAAGCCTTAGCTTTGCAGCCTGCCTCAGATTGTAGGGCAGGAAGTTTATTCCCTTTCTTTCTGCTATATACCTTATATCGTTGAGCTGTCTGACTGCAGTATTTACAACTCTGTTGATATTGGCAGTCTCACAATTGACGACGCGATTAATGTTATTTCTTACTTCCTTCACGACTCTTAGATTTTCAAAATCCAGAAGAGCCTTGTGCGCAGATATAACATTAAGCAGATCTACAATCTGTTCCGACTCCTTGCAGTACATAACATAGCGATTTTTTCTTTCCACTATCTTCATTTCTATGCCGAAGTAATCTATAAGCTCCGTAAGAGCGATGGCGTGATCGTAATCGTTCATTACAAGCTCGATATGATATTGCTTGCCGGGGTCCGTTACCGAACCGCTCAATATAAAAGCCATTGCAATATATGCTCTTTTGCAGCAGCTTCTCTTAACAAGCGACGGCATGATAGGCGGGTCGAGACCAAAATCGCCGCTGTCTCTCAAGCCTAAGCTATCTGTTATTTCGGTTACGATCTTGCCGTCGTTTATAACGGCATCGTGTTTTATTATAACGGCATCATAGCCGAAAATATCGGATATAAGGCTGACAGCCAGATTTAAAATGCTTAGGTTTTCATTATGTATAACAATGAATTTATCCTTGCCCGCGGAGTTTACATATCCGCAGACATTTATTACAGCGCCGAGCCTTGCCCTTCTGCAATGGAGTGAAGCGTCCTTTGAAATATATGAAAGCATTTCTGCCTTTACATCGGATGAAAAAGACATTTCACACCTCCCGAAAACCAAGCGGGCGCATATGTTTTATGTGAAAAATCACATAAAACAAGTATACTACCTCTTTGCGTCTTTGTCAATATCTCTGTGGGCAATTATTACACTGTGCCCCGATTTGCGCAGATTATTGTACAGCTCATTGGCTAAAGTGACACTTCTGTGCTTTCCGCCCGTACAGCCTATGGCAATAACTAACTGATTTTTGCCCTCTTTAATGTAATTTGGTATTAAAAATTCACATAAATCAGTCAATTTATCTCTGAAAATTTCGGCTTCCTGCTGTCCCATAACATAATCCCTTACGGCAACATCGTTGCCCGTGAGAAGCTTAAGCTCGTCAACATAGAAGGGATTTGGCAGGAACCTCACATCGAACACAAGGTCGGCGTCGCTTGGTATGCCGTATTTAAAGCCGAAGCTAAGAACGGTTATCATTAGGCTTTCAAATTCCTTGTCCTCAAGGAATATCTCGCTTAGCTGCGACCTGAGCTGTCTTGTGAGCATATGGGTCGTATCTATTATATAGTCGGCAATTTTCTTTATTTTTTCAAGCTGTTTTCTCTCGCTCTCTATGCCGTCTATAAGTCTTTCGCCCTTGAGATTGAGCGGGTGCTGGCGCCTGGATTCCTTATATCTTTTTAAAAGCACCTCGTCCTCGCAGTCGAGATAAAGTATGTCAAATTTGCTGTTTTGGTCGTTCTTTATCTCCGAAAGAACGCTTGAAAGGTCGCCGAAGTATTTACCGCCCCTTATGTCTATACCGAGCGCAACATTGTGAACATCCGAATTGGGAGTTGAACAGAGCTCTATGAACTTGGGTATAAGCCCGGGCGGAAGATTATCCACGCAGAAATATCCTATATCCTCAAGAAATTTGAGAACGGTACTCTTGCCCGCTCCCGACATACCCGTAACTATAACGCATCTCAAAGCCGTCGTCTCCCTTCTTTTGTATTACTCTCCTATTATTCTGACCTCGGGCTCAAGCCTTACGCCGAATTTTTCATATACGATATCCGCGGTATTTTTCATAAGCGTTATGACATCCTCCGCGGACGCTCCGCCGTTATTCACCACAAAACCGCAGTGCTTTGGGCTTATCTGCGCATTTCCCACGCTGTAGCCTCTTAATCCGCTGTCGTCTATGAGCTTGCCCGCAAAATAGCCCTCGGGACGCTTGAATGTGCTGCCCGCGCTCGGAAGCTCCACAGGCTGTTTTGAATTGCGCATATCCGCAAGCTCCTTCATTCTGCTCTCTATGGCGGACCTGTCGCCCTTTTCAAGCTTCAATACGGTTTCAAGCACTACCATATTTTCGCGCATTATCCTGCTTGTGCGGTAGCCGAAATCCGACTCGGCATTACTTATTATTTCAATTCTGCCGTTATTTATTACCTTTGTTTCGACCACAATATCCTTCATTTCTCCGCCGTAGGCTCCCGCATTCATGCATACGGCTCCGCCTACGGTGCCGGGTATACCGCTGAGACATTCCATACCCGTAAGAGAATTATAAAGCGCTGTCCTTGCGGCTGCGGAAAGCAGGGCTCCCGCCTTGGCTGTTATAATATTTCCCTCAACCGATATATCGGAGAAGCTTTTGTAAATATTTATTATTATACCTCTGAAGCCTCCGTCCTTCACAAGCAGATTGCTTCCGTTGCCCGTAACATAAAAAGGAATGTTGTTTTGCTTTGCAAAGTCAAGCAGAGCCTTTATTTTTTCCTCATTGTCGGGAGTAACAAAGTAGTCGGCATTTCCGCCTATCCTGAATGTGGTATGCTTATGCATGGGCTCGTTTTCAAGCACATTTTCACTGCCCGCTATGGCTTTGAGTTCCTCGGATATATTCATTGTCATATTTCCTCTCTGTTAAGCTTGCCGAGCATTGCGGCGCCCACTATTCCCGCATCGTTGCCAAGCGTGGCTATGCAAAGCCTTGTCTTGAGCTCTCCTCCGTATACTTTTTCATTGAGTATCTTTGTGAGGGGCTTTATGACCTTGTCGCCCTGAGCGCATACTCCCCCGCCTATTATTATAGCCTCGGGCTGGAATATGTTGACAAGGTTCACAAGACCTATGGCTACATACTTTATATACATATCTATTATTCCCATAGCTATCTCGTCGCCAAGATCTGCGGCATCAAACACCGTTTTGGCATCTATAAGCTTTATGTTGCCGTCTACAAGGTCATATATCTTGCTGTTGGGGTATTTGGCTGCGGCTATCCTGCCCTCGCGTCTAAGAGCCGAAGCGGAAGCGTAAGCCTCCCAGCAGCCCTTTCTTCCGCAGGTACACTCCTCGCCCTCTGCGACAATTACCATATGTCCCGCTTCTCCGCCTCCGCCGAAGGATCCGTCGAATACTCTGCCGTTTATTATTATGCCCGCGCCCACGCCCGTGCCTATGGTTATATATATGAGGTTTCTGCTGCCGTATGCAACACCGCACACATTCTCGCCTATAGCCGCGCAGTTCGCGTCGTTTTCTATAAAGCAGGGTATATCAAGCCTTTTTGTCATTTCCTCAACGATATTTACATTTCTGAAATTGAGGTTATTGGCATATATAGAAATACCGCGTGCCTTATTCATGGTGCCGGGCATACCTATGCCCACGGACTCTATATCCCTTATCTCAATATTAAGCTCCTCCGCAAGCTTTTTACAGAGCGCCACCATATCGTCTATGATATCCTCGGAGCTTCTGCCGTTCATTGTTGGCGTGGAGGACTTCACAAGTATATTGCCGTTTTCATCGGTTATTCCTGCGGAAATATTAGTTCCGCCCAAATCAATACCTAAAAAATACATAAATCATCAACCCTTCATTGCATTGTTCATAATAGCGTCGTTAAGCGCCTGCGCAGCGTTATAGCCCATCTTCTTCTGACGGCAGTTGACAGCTGCGGATTCGCATATTATAGCCAGATTTCGTCCGGGTCTGACGGGAATGGAATGACATATTACTTTATTGCCCAATATGTCCATATATTCCTCTTTTATGCCAAGCCTGTCGTAGACCTTGCCCTTTTCCCAGTATTCAAGCTTTATTATAAGGTCTATTTCCTGGCTGTCCTTTACGGACTGCACGCCGAACATCTGCTTTACATTTATTATGCCTATACCGCGGACTTCTATGAAATATCTTATAAGCTCGGGACACATACCCACGAGCGAATTGTGAGATACCTTCTTTATCTCAACGGCATCGTCGGCAACAAGTCTATGACCTCTCTTTACAAGCTCCAGCGCAGCCTCGCTCTTGCCTATTCCGCTTTCGCCCGTAATGAGCACGCCCTCGCCGTAGACATCCACAAGCACGCCGTGAATGGTGGTGCGGGGAGCAAGCTCCATCTTGAGCCACTTAAGAAGCTCGCTTGTGAACTCCGATGTGGTTTCCTCGGTCTGCAGAATGGGTATATTCTTTTCCCTTGCATAAAACATCATCTCGGGATGAGGCGTAAGCCCTCTGGCTATTATGACTGCGGGCATATCATACTGAAAGAGCTTTTCGAGCGTTTCCTGTCTGAACTCGGGAGTGAGCTTTGAAAGATAGCTGTACTCCACAAGACCTATGACCTGTATTCTCTCGCTGTCGAAGTTTTCAAAAAAGCCCGCAAGCTGTATGCCGGGACGGTTCACTCCCGCCTCGCTTATATCTATCGCGTTTATATCTATATCTTCCGTCAGATTTTTGAGATTAAATTCCTTCGCTATCTGACCCAAGCTCACTGAATACATATTCATCCTCCTGTTTGCTATTGTCATTTATTGTATTGTAAACCAAATAAATTTATTTTTCAATCATTTTTTTGTTAAATTATCATTTCTTAGCTTATCTATATATTTTTTGTCGTTCTCGTCAAGCCTTGCCTTTTCCAGAAGCTCGGGGCGTTTTCTCAATGTTCTTTCAAGCGACTGCTCTCTGCGCCACTTATCCACATTGCCGTGGTGTCCGCTCAGAAGAATATCGGGCACCCTTCTGCCCATAAATTCTGCGGGACGCGTGTACTGCGGATACTCCAAAAGCCCGTCCGAAAAGCTCTCGTCCATGAAGCTTTCCTCCTTGTTGAGCACTCCGGGTATGAGCCTTGCCACGGCGTCCACCACAGCCATTGCGGGCAGCTCTCCGCCCGTGAGCACAAAGTCGCCCAGGGATATTTCGCAGGTTACTATTTCCTCTATCACCCTCTCGTCAACTCCCTCGTAATGCCCGCAGAGTATCACCATATCCTCAAAACATGAAAGCTCCTCGGCTTTTGACTGAGTGAATGTTTTTCCCTGCGGCGTCATATAGACTACGGGACAGCTTTCGCTTAGCTTGGGCTTTATGCTCATGAAGGCGTCATACACGGGCTGTGCCTGCATGACCATGCCCGCTCCGCCCCCGTAGGGATAGTCGTCCACATGGCGGTGCTTACTGTGCGAAAAATCGCGTATATCTATAGTTTCTATGTTTATTATGCCCTCATCGCGCGCCCTTTTTATAATAGAGTGTCCCAGACCCGCTTCTATCATTTCGGGAAAGAGGGTAAGAATATAAAACTTCATTATATAAGTCCCTCCGGAAGACTGACAGTCATTTTCTTGTTTTTGACGTCTACATTTATTATACATTGCTTTATGGCGGGTATGAGTATGTCCCTTCTGCCCTCGGCGCTCACGGCGTAAACATCGTTTGCCCCCGTGAATATAACGTCCGTTATTATGCCGAGCCTTTCGCCCTCTAATGTGAACACCTCCATATCATAGAGGTCTCTTATATAATATTCGTCCTCGCCGCAGGGTATAGCCATATCCTCCGTAATTTTTACGGCTGCGCCCTTAAGGGCTTCGGCTGACGTCATATCATCTATTCCTTTAAGCTTCAGAAGCACAAACTGCTTGTGAAAGCGTACATTTTCAATATCATAGCGCTTTATGCTGCCCCTATGCTCCAGAAAAACATGGTCGAGAAGCTTAAAGCGCGACACATCGTCTACCGTGGGCATGAGCCTGACTTCGCCCTTTATGCCCTGTGTGTTCACTATATTTCCCACTGTAAAGTAATTATCCATATTATTTTACCTCGGTCTGCAGAAAAAAGGTGTTGTACAAAAAAGTACAACACCCATGCTGTTTTTACAGAATTTTAACTACTACCTTCTTGTCCTCACGACCGGCGGCAGATTTGATAAAGGTCCTTATGGCCTTTGCGATCCTGCCCTGCTTGCCGATAACCTTGCCTATATCCTCGGGAGCAACGCTCAACTCAAGAATAAGGGCATCCTCGTCCATTCTTTCATTAACAACGACAGCATCGGGATTATCCACAAGGTGTCTGGCAATAATTTCAAGTAATTCCTTCATGGTTAGTACCCCCTGATTATGCTTCGATTACTCCTGCCTTCTTTAACAAAGCCCTTGCGGTATCAGTAGGCTGAGCGCCGTTGTTTAACCACTTCTTTGCTTCTTCTGCGTCTACCTTTAATACAACAGGGTCCTTGCAGGGATCGTAGTAGCCTAACTGAGCAATGGCTTTACCGCCTCTTGCGTTTCTTGAATCGGCAACAACAATTCTATAGAAAGGATTTTTCTTAGCTCCTAATCTGGTTAATCTGATCTTTACCATCTTCATTCACCTCCTTAGCATATTTTATATATCTTATTATAAAACTAATAAGCCTTTAAAACGGCAGCTTGAAGCCGCCCAAGCCTCCCAGAGCGCCGAGCCCCTTTTTGCCCTTTGCCATGGAGTTCATCATTTTCATCATCTTCTTCATTTCATCAAACTGCTTCAAGAGCTTGTTGATGTCCTGAATGGATGTGCCCGAGCCGTTGGCTATTCTTCTTTTTCTCGAGCTGTTGAGTATGTCGGGGTTTTGTCTTTCCTTTTTAGTCATGGACTGTATTATGGCTTCTATGTGCTTTGTGGCGTTTTCGTCTATGTTAACGTCGTCAAGATTTATCTTGCCTCCCACACCCGGCAGCATTTTCATGATATCCTTCAAGGGACCCATTTTCTTTATCTGACGGAGCTGGCTCAAAAAATCGTCCAGATCGAACTCAAGAGTGCGCATTTTCTTTTCGAGCTCTTTAGCCTGTTCCTCGTCGTACGCCTGCTGAGCCTTTTCGATAAGTCCCAGAACATCGCCCATGCCGAGTATACGGGAAGCCATCCTATCGGGATAGAAGGGCTCCAGGTCTTCAAGCTTCTCGCCCATGCCCACATATTTTATGGGCTTGCCCGTAACGGCTCTTACAGAAAGCGCCGCGCCGCCTCTCGTGTCGCCGTCCATCTTGGTGATTATAACGCCGTCTATGCCCAGCTTATCGTTGAAAGCCTCGGCTACGTTAACGGCGTCCTGACCCGTCATAGCGTCCACAACAAGCAGTATTTCCTGCGGTCTTACCTCTTTTTTGATATTCACAAGCTCATCCATAAGCTCTTCGTCTATATGAAGACGGCCTGCGGTATCTATTATAACAACATCAAAGTTATTTGCCTTGGCGTGCTCCACAGCCTTTTGGGATATTTCAACGGGGTCGCCCTGCCCCATCTCAAAGACGGGAATGTTGTAATTGGCTCCCACTACCTGAAGCTGTTTTATCGCGGCGGGTCTGTATACGTCGCAGGCGGCAAGCAAAGGTCTTTTGCCCTGCTTTCTGAGCTGTCCCGCAAGCTTGCCCACGGTAGTTGTCTTACCTGCGCCCTGAAGTCCCGCCAGCATATAGACCGTCGGCGACTTGGGACTGAATGTGAGCTTCGCCTGCGAGCTTCCCATAAGCTCCACAAGCCCGTCGTTCACAAACTTTATGACCTGCTGCGCGGGATTGAGCCCCGAGAGGACTTCCTCGCCCACAGCCTTTTCGCTTACTTTATTTATAAAATCCTTAACGATCCTGAAATTTACATCAGCCTCAAGCAGCGCAAGCTTTACCTCGCGCATGGCAGCCTTGACATCCTTTTCGGTCAGTCTGCCCTTGCCCCTAAGCCCCGCAAAGACCTGCTGAAGCTTACCGGATAAACTTTCAAAAGCCATAAAAGCCTCCTAATCTGTGATATGTCCGACCAGACCTCTTATATGAAGCAGTTGTCCCGCGCCCTTTTTCTCGAGCGCGTCCAGCTCCCTTATTATATCCTCCTTAAGCTTAACGCGGGACAGATATTTATCCACGAGCATAAGCTTTTCTTCATACTGCGCCAGGAGCTTTTCGCTCCTCTTTATCATATCCTGGACCGCCTGCTTTGTGATGGAATGTTCCTGCGCGATTTCATTGAGCGAGCAATCGTCAAAGTAATAGCCCGACATGACCTGTCTTTGCTTTTCCGTGAGCAGTTCTCCGTAAAAATCCAGCAAAAGTGTTATATAATATATCCTGTCCATAGCGCACCTCTCAAATAAGGGCTGTACAGTGTCAAGTATTTTTACCTTACACCTTGATTATAATAGCACAACCGCAAAGCAATGTCAAGTATTTTTTCTTGACATAAAAAAATTTTTTAAATATATGCGCCTTTAAAAAAGCAAAAAAATACTTGACAAGCAATATGCGCTATGATAAAATGGTTTTTGTCGGTACGATTGAGGTACCGCAGACCATGCAGAGGTGTCCGAGCGGTTTAAGGAGCCGGTCTTGAAAACCGGTGATCCCGAAAGGGACCGTGGGTTCGAATCCCACCCTCTGCGCTTTTTTATTGCCAAAAAACGATATTCACACATTTAAAAAGCCTCCCTGCCGATATCCCAAAAAAACATCGGCAAGGAGGTTTTTACATAACAGCCCGTCTGTATTCACACTTCCCACTCGCTGTCATCACAGCTTTCAAACACGGCTTCCTCCCTATTGATATGCTCTATCTTGGACACGGACACCTCGTAAGCCGTTTTTTCCACAAGCTCCGTATCGGAAAGCTTTTTCTGATAGGTGCGCGACTGCATTCTGCCGGTGAGCATAATATTGCTGCCCACCTCCAGATTGGATGCGAAGCGTGCATTCCTGCCCCAGCATATGATAGGTATATAGTCGGACTTATTGTAAGCCCTGTTGACTGCCACAAGCACATCGGCTATCTCTCTGCCGAAGGGCGTAGTTCTGTACACGGGCGGTTTGCATATATAGCCGTTTAGCTGTATTGAATTTATATCCCTGCTCTTTTCTTCATTTATAGCTATGTCCTTTGCAAAAACGGTGAGTATGAGATGAGTTTTGCCCTCCGAATAGCTGTTGTACGAGCGCAGCTGTCCCGTAACGGTTACAAACTGCCCTCTGCGGGCCTCTATGTCTATGAGCAGTCTTTCGGATACCGTTACGGGCAGAGTGTCATATGTTTCGCTTAGACGCTTTGAAAGCAGAGTAAAGCTGTAGAACGCCTCTCCGTAGACCTGATGACTGTAATCAAAATCCGACGCTATCCTTCCGCTTAATATTATGTAATTATTCTGTGTATTGTTTTCCATTGTTGTGCTCCTTCCTGTTTTCAGTTGTTTACTTATTTATTTTTATTCCCGAGCACTTAATTTTAGAATAAAAATAAAAAAATTTAAAAAAATATTGAACTATTGCGGGAATAGTGGTAAAATACAATTTAACAGATTAAAGCAATCAAGCAAAGGAGAGATCAACATGACTATGAAAGAAGCCATAAGCAAGGTCGTTGCGGGCGAAAATCTTACACTTGACGAGGCAAAGGAAGTAATGAACATAATGCTCAGCGGAGATGCGGAGCAGGCGCAGCTGGGAAGCTTCCTCACGGCGCTCAGGATAAAGGGCGAAACGATAGACGAAATAGTGGGCTTTGCTACCGTTATGCAGTCGGCGGCAAAGCATGTGAAGCCCAAGACGGACATAAACTACATAGACCTTGTAGGTACGGGCGGGGACGGCACAAATACATTCAATATCTCCACCACCTCGGCTCTCGTGGCTGCAGGCGCGGGAGTGCCCATAGCAAAGCACGGCAACAGAGCCATATCCAGCAGGAGCGGAGCGGCGGACTGCCTTGAAGCTCTCGGCATAAACATCATGCTCGACGCCGACAAGGTTGAAAAATGTATAGAGGAAACAGGCATGGGCTTTATGTTTGCGCCTATATTCAATCAGGCTATAAAAAATGTGGGTCAGGCAAGAAAGTCAATAGGCATAAGAACGGTATTCAATATATTAGGTCCCGTTTCAAATCCAAGCAACGCCAAGGGCGCGCTCATAGGCGTATACAGCGACAGCCTCACAGAGCCTCTTGCAAAGGCTATGTGCGCAATGGGCGTTGAAAGAGGCATGGTAGTCTGCGGCGGCGGATGCACGGACGAAATAACGGTCGCAGGCGCAACTCATGTGTCCGAGATAAAGGACGGAAAGGTAACGACATACGACATAAAGCCCGAGGACTTCGGCATTGCCCGCGCTGACGCAGAAGCGCTTAAGGGCGGCACGGGCGAGGAAAACGCCGTTATAACAAAGAACATTTTAAAGGGCGAAAAGGGAGCCAAAAGAGACGTTGTGCTTATGAACGCAGGCGCAGCCATATATATTGCGGGACTTGCCGACACTATGGCAGAGGGTATAAAGAAGGCTGAAAAGTCCATAGACGACGGTTCTGCCATGAATGTTCTTGAAAAGCTTGCAAAATTCACACAAAATTAACTTTTAAGGCACTCAATTAAATATACTTGTAGTGTACAATTCGGGGCTGTTTTATTGACAGTTTTGGCAAAGGGAAAGTGAAAACTTTCCCTTTTTTGTTTAAAATAAACAAAAAAAATTTTCTGTTTGTATAATTTGCAAAAAAATGAAAAAAATAAGTTGTGAATAAATATTCTTTCAAACTCACAAAAATTATGTTAATATATTATCGAGGTAATATTTTTT